>DATGHU010000019.1 GCA_035307765.1 bacterium
CAGGGCCTGGGCGCCGAACTCTGGTCCCTGTACAACCAGCTTCAACAGCGGGCCCCGGGCGCCATCGCGTTCTACCCCGTGATGTACCCTGCGGACAAAGTATTCCCCGACCTTTTCAACGGCAACCTCAAGGTCTATGAGGCCTCAGTCGCGTCGGGGGCCAGCACAGTAGTGTCCGACATCAACCTCCTTGACGCCGAATGTCACGGGCAGCCGCACCACTACGTGCTCGCCGGGTTCTCGCAGGGCGCCTGGGTGATCCACGACGCCCTCCACGCCCTAGCCGCGGCCGGGCCGTCAAAGCTCGCGGAGATCTCCGGCGTCGCCTTGTTCGGCGACCCTGATTTCCTGCCGTACACGCCGTGGGTGCGGGACTTCAAGTGGCTCGACCCCGCTCCCGGGGTGGCCGCGCTGGCCGGGAAGGGCTACCCGGTGATCCCCAGGCAGGTGGTGCCCCGCACCGCGTCGTACTGTTTCCCGAACGACCCCGTGTGCCAGGCAACACCATGGAATATTGCCGCGTTTCTACCGGCGTGCGCTGTACCTTATAACTTGCTGTGCCCCCACTTCGATTACGTGCACTTTGGTGAGGTAACCCCGGCTGCGGAGTTCCTGGCCCGGCTCCTGCCCCGGTAAACAAACCCGCGCGGTGCTCCCGCCGCTTCGGGGGCCTGCTAGCCGTGCGCAGGCCGCCGTCCCGCTCCCGCCCCTCAAACTGAACGGGACAGTTTGACAGAGACTGCGCGGCCGTCTCTGTCTCCCGGAGTCATGGCACAGATCGCCGCCGACCCTGCCGCTATGGTGAAGGCATGGGTTGCTTCGCTGCCATGACTACCCGGACCGCCGCTTAGCGGCGGTACCGAGGTTGCCGTAACCGCGGCCTCATCGCCTGCCCTCGCCGGGGCAGTGCCAGGACGTACCGCCCGATCAGTGTCCTGCCTGGCGGTCACGCGCGTATGCCTGTGCTGCCGGGTCATCCTGCCTGATCAGGGGAGTCATGTTGCAGTCGCAGCGTTTCGATTCACAGTGCGAAGAACCAATCCCGTACCCGTCCGCAGCCGGACCCGCCGTCACGCAGGACCCGCGTGCCGCGACCCTGGTCCTGATGGTCGGGCTCCCCGCAGCCGGGAAAACCACCCGGGCCGGAGAACTCGCCGCAACGCATCAGGCGCTGCGGCTGACCCCGGATCACTGGATGATCCCGCTGTTCGGAGATTCGATGGCCGGCGGCAAGCGCTGGGTGCTCGAAGGCCGGCTCATCTCGGTCGCCCTGCAGGCGCTGCGGCTGGGGACCAGCGTCGTGCTCGACTACGGGCTCTGGGGCCGCGATGAACGGTCGGCGTTGCGCTGGCTGGCCCGGTCGGCCGGGGCAGCATGCCAGGTGGTCTACCTGCCCGTGGACAAAGACGTCCAGCTCGCCCGCATCGCACTCCGACAGGAAACGGCACCGCACCAGACATTCCCGATGAGCGAGGCCGAGGTGGACTCGTGGCGGGAGCAATTCCAGGTGCCTGACGCCGCCGAACTCAACGGCGGTGAGATCCCCGCCCCGCCAGCAGGCTGGTCGGGCTGGCCCGAGTGGGCAGTAGACCACTGGCCCTCATGCACCGACAGCTAACCCAGCCGTCCTAACGGCGTTCGTGCTGGCCAGCAGTACCGCTAGGTTTACTTTACATAATGCTCATTATCGGCGTTAGGCCGAGTAAGGGTTGCGGGGTATGCCGACCGGGATTGTCCCGTGCCAGCCCATCATGTCGTTTGACGGCGATCTTGTCGTTTACATGTCATCGTGACAGCCATTATGTTGGCGGCCCTGCGGCACTCCTACATCACGTAGGCGGGCGCAGCCAGAGCACGCCGCCGCAGCGCGCTGTCTCGCGGTCGGCCGCGGCGGCGGCGAGTGCCGCCCCAAGCCGGTATACATACGCTTTCGTCCGCGGGAACGTGAGGTCGGACGTGTGGATGAGGCCAGGAACCCCGTCTCCGGCCGCCTCGTGTGCACGTCGGAGGCTCTCGAAGTCCGGGACGTTGTTCGTCACGAGGACCCGGCCCTCGGCCAGTGCCGCCTGGAAGATCTCCAGGTCCGACAGGGCGCGCAGGACAGGATCCGCAACGACCGCACGGCAGTCGATGCCGCGGGCAGCGAGATCGGTCGCGATCGCGGGCGAGAACATCTCGTCGAGGAGCAATGCGTCGGGCACGTTACCGGGTACCCCCGCTCACAGTCCCAGCAGTCCCTGCTGCCGTTCCCATGCCGCCTGTGCCTGTGCAGCCTCGGCGCGTGCCCTGTCCAAGAAGTCCTCGACCTCCTCCGGATAGTCGCTCCAGTAAGCCAGAGCCGCGCGTATGAACGGTACGGGCGTCCCTGACGTCTCGGCGGCGACCTCGACAACCTCGTCACCCGCCAGTGCAGGCTCAGCTTCGCGGACCGACCGGATGGCGCCAATGACCTCCCACACGTCAGGACCGCCGACCAGCCTGGCCCTGCGCCCGGCCGGGCCATCCTTGAACGTGATGAGCGGGTGCTCACGGATCCGGAGCGCCTCATCGACGAGCCTACTGGTGGCGCTGGACAGGGTCAGATCCCGGTGCGCTGCAACGAACGCGGAGAGTCGCTCGAACACGCGCGGTTCGAACCGGACCGACGACGGGCTAGGAGTAGCTACCATGTATGACAATGTAGGTGAGCGTAAGCGGGCAGTGCAAACGACTTGCATGCTACCCCCAGACCGGCGTGGAGCCAGGCTCCGACGTCTCATGGGCGGGTCGGCCGCGCGGGGAGACCAAGAGCACGTCCGGTGCCCACTCCCCCGGCCCACGAGGCAACTCCGCGCCGTCGGTTCCGGAAACGACGTGATGCTTGAGACGAGGGAGTGTCCCGACGTCTCACGAAGGGGTCGTTCCGCAGGACATTGCCGACATGTTCCCTGAGACGGGACACGCTCGTCCCGTGACAGCCATCATGTCGTTTGAACGTGTATGGACGGTCAGTGAGACACGGCACAGACCGCGGTCAAGGCGGCGCTCATGCGCCCGTCCCGCGGCCCTTGTGCTCCATGAGATGCAGGGTCACCCCGAACGTCGTCTCCGGCGCCGTGAAGACCGACCGGACCTCATCGGTCTCGAATTCGCCCTGCAGGACGACCCCTCGGCGTGCCAGTTCGGCTTTGGCGTCTTCGAGGTCGTCGACTTCATATCCGAGATGGCCGACGACCGCAGTCTCGCCGTCCTTGAGCTTTGGCATGCCGAAACCGGCAGCGCGGACCTCAATCAACTCCAGGCGCGTTTCACCGAACAGCAGAAATTGCAGGTCGATGTCGCCGCCGCGAAGACGCCCGCCGTCGGCTCTGCCGTCAACGGTGTCGCCCGCCCGGGCAACGGTTTCGTCGATATCGCGCACGACGATTGCGATATGATCCAGCCCAAGTAGCCTCATGGACCTCAGTCCTCCTGTGTCTCGCTGTTTTCCGTTGTTGACGGGATACGGTCGTTGCTCTCAATTGACTTCGGCCGGTGGCTTGTCCTCCTACGCGACCTTGATCGTCTTGTTGACGGGGAGTTGACGGATCCGTGTCCCGGTCAGTGCCGCGATCGCGTTAGTTAGTGCCGGCGCGGCGGACGGGACGCTGACCTCGCCGACACCGGTTGGTGGTTCGGTCGATTCGATCAGGTGGACCTCGATCGTCGGGGTGGACCGCATCCGCATGACCGGATAGCGATCGAACTGTTGGGTGATGATCTCGCCGCCGTCGCCGAGGACAACCTCGCCCCACGCGGCGGCGCTGAGCCCGAACAGGAGCCCGCCCTCGACTTGCGCACGGATCAGATCCGGATTGACCTGGATTCCACAGTCCAGCGTGTAGACGATCCGGTCGATGCGGATGCGTCCGCGATCGTCGAGCGAGATCTCGGTGACCTGGGCGCTGTGGCTGAGGTAGCTGGAGCACGTAATTCCGCGCGCGTGGCCTTCCGGCGCTGCCGTGCCCCAGCCGACGATCTCCGCGGCCAGCTCGAGCGCGCGCAGCGTGCGCGGGTTCTCGGCGAGCAGATCTCTTCGCAGGTCGACGGGGTCGCGTCCCGTGGCGATCGCGAGCTCGTCGATCGCCGACTCGCGCGCGAACTCGGTGTGGGAATTGCCGATCGAGCGCCAGGCCATAATCGGCACGCCCGACTCGAAGTTGGTCGAGCCGAACCTGACGTTCGGCAATGCGTAGGGGCCGTCGACGATCCCGGCGACCGTCATGTAGTCCACGCCACCCTTGAACAGGAAGTCACTCGCGATGGGCAGGTTAGACGAGACCGGTTCGAGGACTACCGAGACCGGTTCGACGACCACCTCGTGGTGGATGGCGGTGACGTGACCGGCCGCGTCGGCGCCGGCGCGCACGCGGTGGGCGGCCATCGGCCTGTAGTGGCCGGTCTTGAAGTCCTCCTCGCGCAGCGACTGGACCCTGACCGGGTACTTCCAGTCGAGCCCACGCGCGACCTGTGCGGCTTCGGCGGTCGGATCGTGGCTGGAGGTGCTGTGCAGCCCGAACGTGCCCCCGGCGAACGTCACGTGAACCTCGACCTGGTCCTGGTCGATGCCCACCGCGTCCGAGACCGCCATCTGGCTGTAAAGCGGGGTCTCGGTGCTCGCCCACACCTCCAGCACACCGTCCTCGCGCATCCGGCACACCGCGTTGTTGGGCTCCATCGCAGCGTGCGCGAGATACGGGAGCGTGTACGTGGCGTCGATCGTCGTCTGCGCGGCCGCAAGCGCGGCGTCGACGTCTCCCTCGTCGCGTGAAACGACAGCCTTCTCGGCTGACTCGAGCAGGCGGACGTGCTCGGCCATCAGCTCGCTCGAGCTGCGGCGCTCGGCTCCCGAGTCATCCCAGCTCACGTTCAGCGCGCGCAGACCGCGCTGAGCGTCGGCGACGGTCTCGCCGACGACTGCCACCCCGGCGTCGATCGGGACAACGGCGATCACTCCGGCCTCGGCGAGGGCCGCGTCGTCGTCGACCGAGGCGACCTTCGCCCCGAACCGAGGCGGGTGGAGCACGACCGCCTCCACCAGTCCGGGAAGGCTCACGTCGATCGTGAACTGAGTCCGGCCCAAGATCTTCCCGGGACTGTCGACGAGCAGCCGCCCCTCGTGCCCGATCAGCCCAAACTCGGACGGGTCCTTCAGGCGCACGTCGTCCGGAACGGGCAGCTGCTCCGCCCGCGCTGCGAGCTCGCCGAAGCTTGCCTGCTTGCCGCTCGGGTGAGACAGCACGCCGCGGTCGACCGCGACCTCCCCGGGAGGGACCTGCCACGCATCCGCCGCTGCCGCGACCAGGCGGGCCCGCGCCTGGGCACCGGCCATCCGGTAGCGCAGGAAGGATCCTTTGATCGAATTCGATCCCCCAGTCCACTGGTACACCCCGCCGGTGGCGGGATTGCCGTAGACATCGCCGTTCGGCCCGACTCCATTCGCCGCGTTGACCACGCGAACAGAATCGAAGTCCGCGTCGAGTTCCTCCGCTACCAGCGTGGCGAGCCCGGTGTGAACTCCCTGACCCATCTCGATCTGGGCGGAGAGCACGACGATCGTCCCGTCCTCACGCACGCGCACATACGGGTGCACCGGATCGGCCATCTCCTCGGCCGTCAGCCGGTGCACCTCCGGCTCCGGGGGCGCCGTGAGCGGGCCAGGATCGTCCCCGGCGGCCAGGATCGCCGCCGCGTCGTGGATCGCTGCTCGGATCCGCGCATAGGTCCCGCAGCGGCAGAGATTGCCGCTCATCCACTCACCGACCGCGGCGTCGTCGGGAGACGGGTTCGAGCCCAGCAGCGCCACCGCGGCCAGCGTCTGGCCGGGCTGGCAGTAGCCGCATTGCACGACGTTGCCGCGGTGCCACGCGTCGCGGACCGCATCGACCACCGGGCCTGAAGCCGCCTCTACCGTCACGACGTCCTTTCCGACCGCCCGCTCGGTTGCCGTCTGGCAAGACTTCGTGTTGCGGCCATCGAGCAGAACCGTGCACGCGGCGCACCAGCCCGCTCCGCACCCGAACTTCACGCCGTGCACGCCCAACACGTCTCTGAGCACCCAGAGCAGCGGGGTCTTCGCGTGCCGGTTGTCGACCTCGACCTCAGCACCATTGACGGTGAGCTTCATCAGATTCCTCCTAGGCGGGCGTGCCCTGGTCAATCCACTGCTGGAGTTTGTCGACCTGGGAATCGGCCCAGGCGCCGTCGCAGGGCATCTGCCCGCTGCGCAGGGCGCCGACGATGGCGTCGGCGTGCTCGACGACGTCCT
>DATGHU010000020.1 GCA_035307765.1 bacterium
TTATGACCGGATCATGGCCCGCGATCGCGCCGGGGCGCGGGCCGCGCTCACGCCACAGATGCTGCGGCTGGGCATCTACGGCACGCCCGACGAGTGCGCCCAGCAACTGGAGGTGATCGTGCAGGCCGGGTTCAACCACATTTCCATCGGCGGCCCGCTCGGCCGCACACCGGCGGAGGCGATGCGGCTGATCGCCGAACGGGTGATCCCGCACTTCAGGTCGACCACCGCGAACGTGTGACCGCCGCGGCACATGCCGCTCGGGGAAGGACGGTTCATCTACACGAAACGATAGGACATCGAAGCCCTGAGCGCTCAACGGGCCGCACCCGACGTGTGATTAAGGGAGGGAGGTCACATGGGACAGATGAGGAGCGGGATCACACGACGAGAGCTTATTCGGCGTGGTCTAGGGGCGACCGGTGGAGCCGCGCTCTTGGCCGCCGCTGCACCGGTGCTCGGTGCCAAGGCAGCTCCAGCCCCGAGGCGAGGCGGGACACTCGTGTACGGGTCAGGCTCGGAAGTGGTCAGCTTGGATCCCCCGACCGTGGGCGATACCGCATCAGCTGCCATCATCTCGATGGTGTACAACGGCCTCGTGAAGTACACGCCGGATCTCAAGATCGTACCGGATCTGTCGCCAAGTTGGGGGGTTGACGGAACGAAGTGGACGTTTAAGCTCCGTCGCGGCGTAACGTTCCACGACGGGACAGCGCTCGATGCCGCCGCCGTGAAGGCTCACTTTGACCGCCTTCTCGGCCCAGAAGGCGGCCTGCGAGGGTTCTTGTGGGTGCCGTTCCTCGAGAGTGCGCAGGTAGTCGACGCGAACACCGTGCGGTTCATCACCAAGTTCCCTGATCCCGGGTTCCTCGGGCGACTGGCAAGTACCACCGGCGCCATCGAAAGCCCAACCGCGTTTAAGAAAAACGGGAAGGACATTGCTCGGCATCCGGTCGGGACGGGCCCATTCAAGTTTGACGAGTGGGTTCAAGACGAGCATATTACCGTGAGCCGTAATGATAGCTACTTTGGCGACAAAGCCTACCTCGACAAGGTGATAGTTCGGCCGATCATCGACGATTCGGCGCGAATGATCGCCTTAATGTCCGGCGATGTCCAACTCGTCATCCGCGTTCCGCCAGAGCAGATGTCGCGGGTGGCCGGCAATCCGCAACTGCAACTCCAAACCTCCGAGGTGCTGGGTACGCTCTTCCTGGGGATGAACGTCCTCAAGAAGCCATTCAGCGATCTCCGGGTGCGTCAGGCACTCAACTATGCCATCGACAAAGTATCTCTCGTGCAGAATTTGTACCAGGGTATGGCCGAAGTGTCGAATCAGATCGTTTCACGGGGGGCCGCCGGCTACTCCGCAGTGGCGGGATTTCCATATAACCCGGCCAAGGCCAAGCAACTACTGACGGAAGCCGGGTATCCTGATGGTTTCTCGAGTTCGATGTTGGTCACCAGCGGCGCCTACGTGAAGGACGTCGAGGTGGAGCAGGCCGTGCAGCAACAATTGGCCACAGTGGGAGTGAAAATCCAACTTCAAACTGCGGAATGGGCTCGCTACCTTGAACTGTTGCGCATGCCACCGACCAACAGCCCATTGCAGATGTGGCTCGATTCGTGGTTTGCGGTAGAAGCGTCGCAGATCATCCTGAATCGCTTCGGCTGCCAATCCTTCCGCCCGCACGGTGCGAATACGGCCGGATTCTGCAACGAGGAGCTTGACGGGCTGCTTACTCAGGCCGAGCGCAGCCTTGACGGGGTGACTCGGAACGACCTCCTCAGCAGAGCCCAGAAACTCGCCTCGCAGCAAGCACCTGGGGTTTGGCTCATTCAGTTCAAGGAAGCCGTGGGAATGAGCAAAAAGCTCCACAACCCGCTCTTCATCAAGTATGAAGTCCTCACGGTGGACGAACATACGTGGCTCGAAGCATGACCGCGGCCGCGCGCATACAGCGACGGCCGACATAAGGGAGGCGTTTCCATGTGCACGCGATGGTGGTTGAGGTGGCTCGCCGGCTGCATCGGGTTCGCGCTCGTCGTGGCCAGTTCGCCAGGTCCCTTGTCCGCTGCGGGCCCGAAGATCCTCACTGTGGTCCAAAGTGGGGATGCGTCCACACTCGATCCTCCGCACGAGGGGTTCAACTCCGGGTCGGCGGTCGACCGCTCCCTGTACGAGGGACTGGTCGCCTTCGATGTTCGGATGAAACCGATTCCGGTTCTGGCGCAGTCCTGGTCGATCTCGCCCGATGGGCTGACGTACACCATTCATCTGCAGCCCGGCGTGACGTTCCACGACGGGACCCCCTTCAACGCGCAGGCGGCCAAGGTGAACTTGGATCGCCTGCGCGACCCGAAGGAGGACCCCCGATACGCCCTGTTCGACATGATCTCCCAGGTCAAGGTCGTCGACGATACCACAGTCCAACTGATCCTGTCGCGCCCCTTCTCCGCGTTGTTCTATAATTTCGCCAATCCGGACATCACAATGGTCAGCCCCGCCGCGATGGCCAAGTACGGCATCGACGGCCTCGCGACGCACGAGGATGGGACGGGCCCGTTCACGTTGGTGTCCTGGACCAAAGGAGACAATCTCGTTGTCCGTAGGAATCCCCGGTACTGGAAGCCCGGCCAGCCCTACGTGGACCAGATCGTGTTCAGGGACGTGCCGGACGGGACGCAGCGCGTCGCGATGCTCAAGACTGGCGAGGCACAGTTTGTCTTCCCCATAGATCCCGCTGGCGTCAAGCCCCTGTCGGGGGACCCCTCGATCCGGCTGATCAAGGGCCCCAGCATCCTCGTCCAGTTCGTAGGCATGAACCTATTGCATCCCCCGTTCAACAACCGCGACGTGCGCCTGGCGCTGAACTACGCGATCGACAAACAGACCCTCATCAACACCCTCTACCAGGGCTATGCACAGGAGATGCACTCCTTCGTCTCCCCGCTGCTGCCGGGCTACAAGGCCGTGGGGAGCTATCCGTTCGACCTGAACAAGGCCCGGGAGCTGCTCCGGGAGGCTGGCTATCCCAATGGCTTCACCGCGACCCTGTGGATCAGCAACGTCACCTTCCAGCAGCGGCTCGCCGTCTTTCTGCAGCAGCAGTTCGCCCAGATCGGCGTGACGCTGAAAATCGTCGCCCTGGACGGTGGCAGCCTGTATGCGCTCGAAAACAAAGGGCCCGGCGAGAACACCGTCCAGATGCGGATCAGCGGGTTTTCTCCCTCCAACGGCTCGACCTACTGGCAGTTTCATGTTGTGCTCTCCAAAGCCGCCTGGCCGCCCAACGGGCTGTCGAATTTCTCCTTTTACGAGAACCCGGCGATGGAACAGGCGCTCGACGCCGCCTTGCGGACCACAAATCTCGCCCAGCAGAACGCGGGCTACGCTCAGGCGCAACAGATGGAGTTCGACGACGGCGCGGTGATCTGGCTGGCCTCGCCCACGAACATCGCCGGGCAAACGACCAACCTGACCGGCGCGTATGTCGTCCCGGATCAAACCTTGACGGTCCAGTCGGCGCAGCTGCATTGATCCCGGCAGGCCGCCCCGGGTAGGCACCCCGGCGTGCCCCATGACCCGGTACATTGTGCGGCGCCTTCTGCTCATGGTGCCGACGCTGTTCGGCGTAACCGTGGTGGTTTTCACCTTCATTCATCTGCTGCCCGGAGACCCCGCGGCGCTCATGGCGGGTAACGACGCGACGGGCGAGGCCATCGCCATCATGCAGCATGAGCTCGGTCTGGACCGACCCCTCTGGACCCAATATGGCATCTACGTGAGCGAGTTGCTCCGCGGTAACCTAGGCGTCTCGCTGCGGGATCACGATCCGGTGAGCGCCCATGTCGGCCAGGCCTTTGGTCCCACCTTGGTCCTCACGGTGTGCGCGATGGTGGTTGCCATCACGGTCGGCCTCACCATCGGCGTGATGGCCGCGGTGAACCACAACCGGTTTCCTGACTACGCCGGTACCTCGCTTGCCATGTTCGGTATCAGCCTGCCGTCGTTCGTGCTGGGCTTGGCCCTGATCTGGGTCTTCGCCGTCGAACTCCGCTGGTTCCCGACCGGCGGCTACCACGGACCCTCCACGCTGGTCCTCCCCGCCATCACGTTGGGTATGGGGGCCGGCGCCACCATCGAACGCATCGCCCGGTCACAAATGCTGGAGGCGCTGGGCCAAGATTACGTCCGCACGGCGAAAGCGAAGGGGCAACGCACTTCGGTGATCGTCGTGCGCCACGTCCTCCGTAACGCGCTCATCCCTGTCGTCACGGTCGCGGGGCTCGATTTCGGTAACCTGATCTCCGGCGCGATCATTGTCGAGTCCATCTTCGCGTATCCTGGGCTCGGGCGCCTCCTGTTCGACTCGATTAACTTTCGCGACTATCCGCAGATCCAGGGGATCGTGTTCACCTTTGCCGCTGAGTTCCTCATGGTGAACCTCCTAACCGACCTGCTCTACGCGCGCGTCGACCCGCGCATTCGGTACCGCTGATGCGCCTACCTCGCTTCGTGACCGCGTTCAGCGACAGTCCCGGTGGCGTCGCCGGCGCGGTCCTGGTCGTGCTGGTCGTCGCGGCGGCGTGTCTCGGACCGGTCGTCGCGCCGTACTCGCCGAACGTGCCGGACTACGCAGACGCCCTGCAACCTCCGACGCTTCACCACTGGGGCGGCACCGACGAGTTCGGCCGGGACGTGCTGTCCCGCGTCCTGTACGGTGCGCGGATCTCCCTGGGGGTCGCCGGGCTTGGGGTCGCGGCTGGATTGCTCGCCGGGATCCTCTTGGGCTTGGCAACCGGCTACTACGGTGGCAGGCTCGACGATGTGGTGATGCGCATCATTGACGTGCTGCTCGCCTTTCCGGGTATTCTGCTCGCCATTGCCATGGTTGCGGTCCTAGGCCCCGGTCTTCAAAATCTCGTGCTCGCGATCGGGATCTTCGGCGTGCCGGGCTTCACGCGTCTGGTGCGAGGGTCGACGCTCCAGGTCTCGGGCATGGATTACATCGAGGCGGTCCGCGCGCAGGGCGCCCGGTCCTCGTGGATCTTGCTGCGCCACGTCCTGCCCAACATCATGGCACCGCTCATCGTGATCGCTACCCTGCGACTCGGGGGCGCGATCCTTACAGAATCCGCGCTCGCGTTCCTTGGTCTAGGTGCGCCTCCGCCGACGCCCGAGTGGGGCGCCATCCTCAGCGACGCGAAGGACAACCTGGTGACGTCGCCGTACCTCGGGATCGCCCCGAGTGTGACGCTCGTCATCACCGTGCTCGGCTTCAATCTGCTGGGTGATGGATTGCGGGACGCGCTCGACCCACGACTCAGGATGTGATCCACAGAGGATTTCTGGCCGCAGAGGCGAGCTCGAACGCCGGCGACGGTACGAGGTGTCCGGTTTTGCCCGCGCTGGACCTCGGCCGCGTGCGCCGGGTGCTCGCGTGCCCGGACGCTATAGGTGCGCGCGACCTATTCTGGACGCCCGAATCCTTGTCCGCGCCATGGCTTCGACTGCTGCGATGATTGGGATCGTTGGCCCGAGTTTGTCACGCTTCAAAGGCTCGTTGTAGGATTAGACTCCTGTTTATACGGCAATGAATAGCTGCGGTGTGTCCTGTCCCTGGATCCCTCCTACGATTCGAGCCACGTGTGTTCATCGGCAGACACGAGCGCCGTCCTGAGTAGGACCGGGCTATGAAGCTTTTTGCTCATCCCCAGTATCTGTTGCAGCTGAATCAGCCACACGGCGGGTGCCTGCTGTGAGACGAGCGCCTGGGCCTTCTCGAGAAGACCTTCACGCGTCGTTGAGTCGATAGTCCGCTGGATCTGTGAGAGCAGTCCGTCAAGATCTTCGTTGCAGAAGCCAGCGGTATTCTGCCCGGCGGGGCGGAACGAACGACATCCGAACCTGGCTACGATCGCTTGAGACGCGTCTATCTCTGCCCACGAATCGATCCACATCTCCAGCGGGCTGTTTGTCGGCGGCATGCGCAGAAGTTCAAGATAGCGAACGTATTCTGCGGTTTGGAGCGTGACTTGCACCCCAATCGCGGCCCATTGTTCTTGGAGGAATTGCTCGAGCTCGAGTTCCTTCGGATAGGCCCCATTTGTGACCAGCATCGTCGCGGAGAATCCATTCGGGTACCCGGCTCCTGCCAGGAGTTGCTTGGCCTTCTTCGGATTGTACGGGAAGCCGGGGACCGGCGAATAACCTGCAGCCCCACGCGCCACAACGTCATTCGAGATTTGACCCATCCCGTCATAAATGGCCTTCACGATGGCGGCTTTGTCAACGGCGTAATTCAACGCCTGACGCACTCGGAGGTCTGTAAACGGCTTCTTGAGGACGTTCATGCCGATGAACCACGTGGAAAGCCCGTCTATGGTCATGATCGTGAGTTGGGGATTCGCTTCGATGCGCGAGACCTGTTCCGGAGGAATGCTCCGCGCGAGTTGAACATCGCCGGCGGCCAACGCAATCACGCGCGCGTTGATGTCTGGGACCGCGCGAATGATGACCCCGTCGAGGTAGGGTTTGTTTCCCCAATAGTTGTCGTTCCGTATGAGGGCAATGTGATCGTCCTGCACCCACTCCCGAAATTTGAACGGGCCAGTGCCGACCGGATGACGTGCCAGGTCCTTGCCGTATTTCGCAAATGCCGCCGGACTTTCGATCGCACCCGTCACGTTCGCTAGCCGGTCGAGGAAAAACGGGTCGACAAACTTAGTCGTAAATCGTACGGTGGTAGCATCCAGAGCCTGCACACGGGCGACGAGCGGAAGCCACTGACTAGCTCGTAAGGGTTTCTCCGGACCGAGCAACCGGTTGAAATGCGCCACCACCGCGTGGGCATCAAACCCCGTGCCGTCATGAAAGGTCACGCCATGGCGAATGTTGAACGTCCACGTTGTCCCGTCGACTTTCCAGCTCGTCGCGAGATCTGGCCGGATCTCCAGGGTCGGTGTGAATTTGACTAACTGGTTATAGATCATGCTGGACACGTTAACTGATGAACCATCCCCCACGTAGGGCGGATCCATCGTCGTGGCCTCATTGTCAGCAGCATAGACGAGTGTCCCGCCCCTTCTCGGGGCCGTCGCGGCCGCGGCGTATCCCATGGATGGCGTGACCTCGAGTAACCCCATCCCGGCAACCGCCCCGAGGCCTCGTCGCAGGAATCCTCGCCGGGTGACCCGGTTTCCTAGATGCACCTCACCGTTCGTCCGATGCATCGCACCTCACCTTTTCCGCGACTGGATGCCGCGTAGTCTCGCTGAGCACCTCCCGTTGATCCAACTCTCCGCAGTGGGTGGTCCCCGGAAACGGAGTGCGACCCCTCCGGGATTCCGATGCTCTGCGCGCCCGCCGTCTCCGCTCCGGGGCCGCTGCCGCGCGCACTGCGGGATCAGTTGTGTACTTGCATCAGGTCCTGTCGAAGTCTCGACGCGTCTCCATCCAGGGGCACCATCAGGGCCCCTGGCGTTGCCACCGGCCGCCCCGCGCGCACAACGAGCCGGACGCGCCGCAGGGCGCCGATCTCGGTCGCCGGATCCCCCTCGACCAGTAGCAGGTCGGCGATCTTGCCGGGGGCGATGGTCCCGATCTCGTGCTCCAGCCGGAGGGCCACCGCGCTGTGGTGGGTGGCGGCCGCGATCGCGTCCAGCGGGGAGACCCCCATGTGCTCGACCATCAACTCGAGCTCCCAGGCCAGGTTGTCAAAGTAGGTGTCGTGGATCCCGGTGTCCGGTCCGGTGGCAAACCGCACGCCAGCGGCGTGCATCTTCGCCCAGGCCGCCGTGCGCTCCTCGCGGACCGACCGCATCCGCTTCCGGTCCTCGCTCATGTTCTTCACGTCGTCGTATGCAGCGCGGTACCAGACGGTGATCGTCGGGACGACGGTCGTACCCTGGGCGAGCATGCGCTCGATCAGGGACTCGTCGAATTCCAACCCGCCGTCCATGCCCATCCAGCCGCAGTGTTCGATGGTGTCGATCCCGGCGAGCACGGCGTTGCGAATGCTCGCCGTGCCGATGGCGTGGGTCGCGATCGGCTTGCCGAGCCGGCGGGCCTCCGCCACGAGCACCCGGAGTTCGTCGGCCGAGTATTGGGGAGCCGCGACGTTTGAGCCCGGCGTGCCGCCGCCGCCGCTCGCCATCACCTTCAGGACGTCGACGCGCTCCTCGACCAGCGTGCGGGCCACCTTCTTGAGTTCGTCCGCCGTGTCCGCGCGGTAACCGTGGGGCCATCCGTGGCCGGCCGTGGTGGTGATGACGCGACCGCAGGTGATGATGCGGGGACCGATGATGAGTCCTTCGGTGACGGCGTCGCGTACGGTTTGGGTGAGCCGGCCGGTACCGCCGAGATCCCGGACGGTGGTCGCGCCTGACGTGAGCGAGACCTGCGCGTTGCGCGCGGCCCGCAGCAACTGCGTCTCAACCGATTCGTGCGCAAGCCCGCGCTGACCCGGAGCACCGCTCATGCACAGGTGGGCGTGCATGTTGATTAGACCAGGGAGTAGGGTACACCCCGCGCCTTCCACCACCTTCACACCCTCCGGGGGAGGCGCGGCGGTCGGCCCAACCGCCTGAATCCGCTCTCCATGCACCACGACGTCCTGGTGCGCCACGCCGGGGTGTCCGGTTCCATCGATGACGCGAACGCCGCGGAAGAGCAGAGTGGACTGAGCGGTTGTCATGTCGCGACCCCCACGCCCGAAAATCCGGCGCGGGGCTCAGTATAGGCGTTCCTGCGCACAGAAGGCAATGTGCGCCGCGACCAGTTCACGCGGTCAAGGTGCACACCCGCCGCTCACCCGTAGTTGATCGCCTCCGCGAAGTGGCAGGCGACCAGGTGTGCCGGGCCGAGCGGCCGCAGGGCGGGTTCAGTTGCCCGGCAAACATCCTGGGCGAAGGGGCAGCGGGGATGGAACCGGCAGCCGGCGGGCGGGTGCAGTGGGCTGGGCGGATCGCCCTCGAGCGCCGCCCGGCGCCGGCGGCGACTTGGGTCGAGCCCCGGGACGTCAACGAGTAGGGCGCGAGTGTAGGGGTGGCGGGACGCCTCGAACAGCGCATCCCTCCCGGCCGTCTCGACGATTTTGCCGAGGTACATGACCGCGACCCGGTCGCACATATGGCGGACGACGCGCATGTCATGGGAGATGAACACGTAGGTCAACCCGAGCGACGCCTGCAGATCTTTGAGGAGGTTGAGGATCTTGGCCTGGACCGAGACGTCGAGGGCCGAGGTGGGTTCATCGGCGACCACCAACTGGGGACTGGTCGCGATCGCCCGCGCGAGTGCGATCCGCTGCCGCTGGCCGCCGGAGAACTCGTGAGGATAGCGAAAGGTCATCTCGGGCCGAAGACCGACCGCCCGGAACAGTTCGGCCACTCTCGCCCGCCGCTCGACCGCGCTGCCGAGCCGGTGGACGATCAGGGGGCGCTCTACGATCTCGCCCACGGTCATGCGGGGATTCAGCGACGCATAAGGGTCCTGAAACACGACTTGGAGATCGCGACGGAGGTATTTCAGTTCGCGGCCCCTGGCGCGGTGGACGTCTCGGCCGAGGAAGGTAACCCGGCCGGCGGTTGGCGGCAGCAGGCCGAGCAGCAGGAAGCCGAGCGTGGACTTTCCGCAGCCCGACTCTCCCACGATGCCCAGCGTTTCGCCGCGCACGAGCTCGAGGTCTACCCCGTCGACCGCGCGCAGGAGTCGGCGGCCGAGCATATGCTCCCGGATCGGGAAATGCTTGGTCACACCCTGAGCCTGCAGCAGGACGTCCCCCATCAGCCGTACAGGAAGCAGGCGGTGTCATGGTGCGGCTTGACTTCGCGCACGGGTGGCGCCTCAGTGTGGCACCGGGCCATCACGCGTGGGCAGCGGGGCGCAAAGGGGCACTCGCCGAGGACCGGCGGCGCGGCGTCAAGTTCCCCGGGGATCGCCTCAAGCCGAGGCCGGTCGCCCCGGACACTGGGGATCGCCGCCAGCAACCCCTGCGTGTACGGATGCATCGGTTCGCGGAAGAGAGCGTCCACCGCGGCCGACTCGACGATGCGCCCCGCGTACATGATATACACACGGTCGCAGGTCTCGGCGACGACGCCCAGATCGTGCGTGATGAGGAGGATGGACATCCCGAGCTGGTCCTGCAGGTCCTTGAGGAGGCTGAGGACCTGCGCCTGCACCGAGACGTCCAGGGCCGTCGTGGCCTCGTCCGCGATCAGGAGTGTGGGATGACAGGAGATCGCCATTGCGATCATCACACGCTGACGCATGCCCCCGCTGAGCTCGAACGGGTACTGGCAGAGCACACGGTCCGAGTGCGGCATGCGGACGCGTTCCAACATCTGGAGCGCGACGCGCGTGGCCTCCCGGCCCCGCAGGCCGAGGTGCTCGGCGATCGGCTCCCGGAGCTGGCTCCCGATCGGAAAGGACGGGTCGAGCGACGTCATCGGCTCCTGGAAGATCATCGAGATGCCAGCGCCTCGGATGCGGCGCATCTCCCGAGCGGACAGGGCGAGGAGATTCTTGCCGTCGAAGAGGACCTGCCCACCGACGATGCGCCCTGGCGGCGAGGGGATCAATCCGAGAATCGACAGCGCCGTGACCGACTTGCCGCTGCCGGTCTCTCCGACCAGGCCGACGGTTTCCCCGCGTCCGATCTCGAGCGTGACGCCGTCCACTGCGCGGACGATGCGGTCGTCGACCCCGAACTGGACCTTCAGGTCCCGAACGCTCAGGACCGAGTCGCTCATGAGCCCCGCATCCTTGGATCGAGCACGTCACGCAGGCCGTCGCCGAGCAGGTTGAAACCGATCACCACGATGGTGATGGCCACGCCCGGCGCCGCTGTGACGTGGGGCGCGAGGAACATATAGGCTCTTGCGTTGGAGAGCATGGCGCCCCAGTCGGGCGTGGGGGGTTGCACGCCGAGCCCGAGAAAACTGAGCGAAGACGCGAACAACAGGACCGTGGCCATGCGAATGCTGGCCTGCACGACGATGGGCGCAACCGTGCCGGGTAGAATGTAGCGCGCCATGATCGCAGGAGCCGACTCCCCGATGCCCCGCGCGGCGACCACAAACTCGAGCTTGCGAATCCCGAGGACGACCCCCCGCACCAGTCGGACGAACTCGGGGACCGAGACGATCGCGACGGCGAAGATCACGTTGGTCAGCCCTCCGCCGATGATCGCATCAACGCCGATCGCAAGCAGGATGCCGGGGAAGGCCAGCATTACGTCGATCAGACGCATGCTAACCTCGTCGAACCATCCGCCGTAGTAGCCGGCGAGCAAGCCCCAGGGGACGCCGACGAGCATCGTCAGCACCACGGCGGTGACCTGGATCTCGAGGGAGATCGCGGAGCCGTACAAGAGGCGACTGAGGACATCCCGCCCCAACTCGTCCGTGCCCAGCCAGTGTCCCCAACTCGGTCCCTTGAGGCGTAGTTCCAACGCCCCGAGGGTCGGGCTGTACGGGGCGATTACGTGCGAGAGGAGCGCGAGCGCCACGTAGACGCTGATGATCCCCAAGCCAACGGTCGCCCCACGGTTCTTCAGAAGCCGGCGCAAGAGCTCCGATCGGCCGGGGCGCCGTGGGGACGCGGCCGGTTTGACGCTGGCCCCGACCGATTGTGTCGATGCTGACATGGGGGTTCCGCGCGCGTCAGTAGCGGATCCGGGGATTCACGAGGGCGTAGGTGATGTCGGTGAGAAGGTTCACGCTGACGAACGTCACGGAGAGCAGCAGCATCCCGCTCTGCACGATCGGGTAGTCCCGGGAGAAGATGGCGTTGATCAAGAGTTGTCCCATGCCCGGCAGTGAGAAGATGGTCTCCACCACCACGGCCCCCCCCAGCAGGTAGCCGAACTGCAATCCCACGGTCGTGAGCACGGGATTCAGGGCGTTGCGGAGGGCGTGCTTGTAGATGATGAGGAACTCTGGGATTCCGTTGGCGCGCAGCGTCCTGATGTAGTCCTGCCGGATGATCTCAAGCATCGACGCGCGGGTCATCCGCGCGATGTGAGCCGCGCCGCCCGTGCCCAGTACTACCGACGGCAGGATGAGCGCCTCCCAGCCGCTATTGCCTCCGGCGGGCAGCCACCGCAGGGTGCCGGCGAAGATCAACAGCAGCAAGAGGCCGAGCCAGAAGCCAGGCATCGAGATGCCCGTGAGGGACGCGACCATCAGCGTGCTGTCCAGCCAGGAGTTATGGTGCATAGCCGCGGCCACGCCGGCCGCGACGCCGACGACCATGGAGATGAACACGCTGAGCATGGTGAGCCGGAGGGTGAAGGCCAGATGGTCGACGAGCGAGTCGGCGACGGGTTCCCGTGTGCGGATGGAGATTCCGAGCTTGCCGTGGAGGGCTTGACTCACATACCGGACGTACTGCACCGGCAGAGGGTCGGTCAGTCCGAACTCTTTGCGGATGCCAGCGAGGTCCGCCTCAGTCGCCTGCGACCCACCCAAGATCACCGCGGGGTCCCCGGGGATCAGGTGGAGCAGCGAGAACGACGCGATAGAGACGCCGATCAGCACCGGGATCAGCAGCAGGACTCGTGCGACGATGTAGCGTCCCATCGGTTCTGGGTGACGCCTATGTCCCAGAGCGGGGTGTCGATGGGGCGCGGCGCATTCGGCGGCTCGCCGCTAGCACCGCGTCCACGATCGAGTCGTAACCCGTACACCGACAGAGGTTCCCGGAGAGCGCCTCGCGCACGTCTGCTTCGGTCGGGTCGGGATGCTCGCCGAGCAGCTCGAGGGCCGCCAGGATCATGCCGGGAGTGCAGTAGCCGCATTGCAGGGCGTGGTGCGTGGAGAACTCGTCCTGAAGCGGATGGAGCGTACCGCCCTGGGCCAACCCTTCGATGGTCAGGAGTTCGCTCCCGGCAGCCTGGATGCCGAGCATGAGGCAGGACCGGATGCTCCGCCCGTTCATCAGGATGGTGCACGCGCCACACACCCCGTGTTCACACCCGGCGTGCGGTCCGGTCAACCCCAGGTCTTCGCGCAGGACGTCGAGCAGCAGTTTTCGCGGTTCTGTCACGACAGGGTGCCGGGCCCCGTTCACGGTGAGGGCGTAGGCGGTGGGGTCGGCCGGGTTCACGGCGTGCGCCACCCCGGTGCGGGGCGTGGCATAGACCCCGAGCGTCGGAGGTTACGCCGAGCCGTGTGCACGCGGCGACACCTCCGCGAGTTCGACGTGCGGCGCTGGGGCCGCAGGGGCAAGGGGGGGCTCGGGCACGCCGTCACCCACGTACAGTCCTGCCGTGGGGGCAAGCCGCGTCAGGCGGGCCGCTTTCACGGCGAGTTGCAGCGGCAGCCAGCGCTCGGACGCGGCGAGATCCACGCCGAGGAGCGTGGCGATGCGATCCAGCCGCTGCCGCAGCGTGTTCCGGTGGAGGAACAGCTGCTTGGCCGCGCGTGTGGCGTTGCCGCCGGCGTCCAGGTAGACTTCGAGCGTCTTCAAGAGGTCGTCGGGCACGCGGGCCATGAGTTGATAGTCGCGCGTCTCGGTCAACCCGCCCTTCATGAACGCCGGGATGAGCCGGTAGCTCTCCAACTCTTCGATGGAGATGATTCGACCTGTCCCAAACAGTTTCGTGCCGATGTCCAGCGCCTCCTGGGCGTCGCGGTAGGCCGTCGGGTAGCGTTCGGGATCGGTACATGGCCGGCTGACGCCGACCGAGAGGCCGTCGAGGGCCATCTCTGACAGCCGGTGCGCCGGAACGATGGCGACGACGCGCGTACCCAGGTTGTTCACCAGCCCGTTGCGTTCCTCCGTGAGGATATGACCGTGTAGCTGCTCCGCCTGCGCGTGTGTGCGGGCGCTAGCAACCAGGACCACATGGGGGCGCAACAGATCATGGCCCAGGCGCCGAGCGTGCGCCAGCGTCCGGGCCGGGTCCGCCACTCCGATGGGGTCCAGGGTCTCCCACAGGAAAACCTCCGGCCGCGCGCGTTCGTCGGCGAGGTCACAGAGGTGGCGGTTGCGCAGCACGATGCCCGCGGTTTGCGCCAGGCGCTCGACGAGCGCGACATCGTCTACGCTGAACCGTCGACTGCGGTGATCGAGGATGAGCAGCACTCCGTCCCTTTCGGCGTCGAGGGGGATCGGAGTGACCAGGACGGTCCCCATCGAGTGGACGTCGCCCGCCGGTGGGGTTCCCGAGTCGTGCTGTCCGATTCGGACCTGACCGGCACCGCCGCCCTCTCGTCGCGAGGCCCGCACGAGCGCGTCCGGGCAGATCGGCGGCAAGGGGTACAGCGATGGCGACGCCGCGACCAGATGGAGCCCGGCCTGGTGCCGCTCTCTGACGTAGACCGCGCACGTTGTGCCCGCGATCATCCACGGGCCGAGCCGCGCGACCGAGTCGAGCGCGCCGGCGTCGTTCGAGTTCGACGCTCCCCGTGTCAGGCGCTCGAGCGCATCGAGGAGTTCGGCGTGCTTGCGGGCGATATCGCGCAATTGCTCGCACTCAAGCGCGCAGGAGATCGATTGCGCCACCGTTGCCGTGAAGAGCACCGCCTGGCGGGAGAGGGCCCTTGACGGCCGCGCCACCAATCCGATCACGCCCGCCACTCGCTCCCGGGCGGACAAGATCGGCACCGCATACAGCCGTCCACGCCCCCGGGCAGGCTTTCGACGCAGCGCGGCGATCCCGATCGGGCCCTCCCCGGGCGCATACGCGTGACGCACGGCCGCGCACTCGCTAGGCGCGGCCATGCGCAGCACGTACCGATCCGGATCTTGCTCGTGGGTATAGAGGGTCGCGCTGGCGCACTCCGGCAGGGCGGCGAGGGCGGTCAGCATCCGCCTTACGGTCCCCTCGAACCGCGGATTGGATCCAATTGCCCGTCCAGCCGGGACGGCGCGAGGCTGCGAGTTGGTGTGCAGGGTGGTCATTGGCGAACTCAGGACATGGTGCATCTTGGCCGTTGCGGGTACCATTGCAGGGGTGGATGATTCGGGTGTGTCCGGTGTGAGGGAGGATTGGAGTGATCGAACGCTCGACAAATCACGTGATTCGCGGTTCTTCCCATGGATTGCTGGACTCCCCTCTGGAAAGAATGCAGCACGCGATCGAGATTGGATCCATTTAAGCACAGCAGGCCTGACGGGTCAAGATTGGATCCCAAATGACCGTGGATGATGTCACGATCGGGCGTTCCGGACGGGGGCGGTGTCGCCGGCCGACGCTGCCGAGGCCAACCGCGGTGGCCCTGGCGCATTTGCAGCTGCGGCAGAGCATCCTGGCCGAGCGGCTGAGACCTGGGGAATGGCTGCGCCAGGAGGAACTCGCGAGCCGCCTCTCGATGAGCCGCCAGCCGATCCGCGAGGCGTTGTGCCTCCTCGGGGAGGAAGGGCTGGTCGAGCTGGTGCCACACCGGGGCGCACGGGTGGCACCGCTGTCCCTCGAGGAACTCGAGGAAATCTACGGAGCGCGGATGGGGTTGGAAGGTCTGGTCGCGCGGTACGCCGCGGTCAGGATCGATCCGCAGGTGCTCGAAGCGCTCCGGCCGGCGCTGCCCAAGCTGATGGCGCTCAGCATCGCCGGTGACGTCGATTCGTACCTCCAGGAGGACAGGCGGTTCGTTGAGACCTGCTACGCGGTGTCCGGGCGGCCGCGGCTGTGCGGGCAGATCGTGGCGCTCCGGGAGCGGGCCGAGCGCTATCTGCGGCTGGTGTTCAAATGTGGCACCGGATTCCAATGGGTGGACTACTCGTACCGGCTGTTTCAGGCGTGCGTGGCGCACGACGCGGACGCGGCCGAGGCGGCCGCGCAGGGTGCCCTGCGCTGGACGCTGACGCAGGCGACCGCGCTGTTCGAGACCTCGGGGACCGTCAACCCGGAGGGCACACGCGCGCTCCGCGGAGGGTGACGAGGGCCGGGTGGATCCGATTCAGTTCGAGGTGACGAAGAATGCGCTGGCGTCGTTGACCGAGGAGATGGGCGCGGCGCTCCACCGGGCCGCGTACTCGACCAACATCAAGACGCGACTGGACTTCTCGAGCGCGATTTTCGACGCGCGGTTGAGGGTGCTCGCTCAGGCGCTGGCGCAGCCCTCGCATCTTGGGTCACTGCCTCACAGCGTCCCGAACGCGGTCCGCGAGTACGGCGTCGACCAGCTCGGGCCCGGCGACGGCTTGATCGTCAACGATCCTCATCGCGGCGCGGTGCATCTCAACGACATCGCCCTGATCTCGCCTGTCCATGCCCGGACGGGTGAGCTGTTGGGCTTTGTCGCGAACGTCGCGCACCACGTCGATGTAGGGGGCGGTGCTCCGGGGAGTCTGGCCCCGGCGCGGGATCTGTACCAGGAAGGGCTGATCGTGCCCCCGGTGCGGTTGGTGCGGGCGGGGCAGGTCGTCCCCGACGTGATGCGTATGATCGTGGCCAACATCCGCGCCCCGCGCGAATCGGCCGGTGACTTTCGGGCACAGGTTGCGGCGAACCACGTCGGCGCGCGCCGCCTGGCGGAACTCGTCGAGCGGCTCGGACGCACCGTGTTCACCCAGTTCTGCGATGACCTGATCGACTACACGTCTCGGCGGACTCGCGCGGCGCTAGCGCTCTTGCCGCACGGTGAGTTTTCCGCAGAAGACTTCCTCGATGGGGACGGCTTCACTGACGATCCGATCCGGATAGCGGCCACCCTCCGGAACGGTCCCGACGGCGTGGTGATCGACCTGGCCGGCAGTGCCCCACAAGTCCGAGGATCCCTCAACTGTTCCTACTCGATGACGTTTTCCGGAGTCGCGTTCGTCCTGAAGACGCTCGTCGATCCGGACATCCCCGTCAACGAAGGATTCTATCGCAGCTTTACGCTGCACGTTCCCGAGGGCACGGTGACCAACGCGCGACCCCCGGCGGCGGTGGCGGGTGGCTGGGAGGTGGCGTTCCGGGTCGCGGAGGTGCTGTACCGCGCGCTCGCCGATGCGCTGCCGAACCGCATCGTGGCGGCGACCAAGGGCACGATTTGCAACGTCGCGTTCGGCGGGATGCGCCCGAATGGCGGGTACTACGCCTACTACGAGACGGTCGCGGGCGGCGGGGGCGCACGGCCGACCAAGGACGGCATGGACGGGATTCAGACTCACATTCACAACACCGAGAACGCCCCCGTGGAAGAGGTCGAGCTGAACTATCCATTCCGGGTATTGCGGTTTGGGCTGATTCCGGATTCCGAGGGCCCCGGGCGGTTCCGGGGGGGCTTGGGAGTCTGCCGGGATTACTGGTTCCCAAATCACCGCGTGACGTTCTCGATCCTTGCCGATCGGGGACGGTTCGCGCCCTGGGGCCTGTTCGGGGGCGGGTCCGCCCGGACGGCCCGCGTCATTCGGGACCCAGACGGCGAGGCTCAGGTGCTGCCGCTGAAGGGTAGCGTGGAACTCCGGGCGGGCGAGGTGATCAGCGTGCAGACTCCGGGAGGCGGCGGGTACGGCCCGATCTCGGACCGCGATCCCGATGCGGTGCGACACGACGTCCGCGTCGACAAGGTCTCGACGGCGAGGGCGCGCGACGTGTACCATGTGGCGCCCGATCCAGTGCGCCCGGGCCCCAACGAGGTGGGCTCGTGAGCACCGGCTACCGGTTGGGTATCGATATCGGCGGTACGTTCACGGACGTCGTGCTCCTCTCCGAGCAGACCGGTCTCGTCGATACGTTGAAAGTCCTCACGACGCCGGAGGACGTGGCGAAGGGATTTCTGGAGGCGATCGACTACGTGCTCGCCAGAGCCCGGCTGCGGCCTCAGGGCGTCCGACACATCATGCACGGCACGACGGTGGCCACGAACGCCATCATCGAGAACAAGATCGCCCGGACCGCGCTGGTCGTTACCCGCGGGTTTCGAGACCTGTTGGAGATCGCCCGGCAGACGCGGCCCGATCTGTACGATCTGTTCTGTGACAAGCCGGCGCCCCTTGCGCCCCGCGACCTCTGCTTCGAGGTGACCGAGCGGCTCGATGCTGACGGGACGGTGCTGGTGCCACTGGCGGAGGAAGAAGCCGCGCCGATCGCAGACGCGATCCGCGCCCGCGGAGTGGAATCGATCGCGGTTTGCTTCCTCCACTCCTACCGCTATCCCGCCCACGAGCGGCGGGTGGCCGCTCTGCTGGCCGCCCAGTGTCCCGGCGTGCTGGTGTCGGCCTCTTGCGATGTCTTGCCGGAGTTTCGTGAATACCTCCGCGCGAGCACGACTGTCGTCAACGCGGCGATTCGGCCGATCGTGAGCGGGTACCTCGACCGCATCGCGACCGGGTTGGCCGCGCGGGAGATGCCGCTTCGACTCTACGTGATGCAGTCCAACGGCGGCATCTCCGGGTCCGAGGTCGTGCGGCAGCGCCCGGTCTACATCGTCGAATCCGGCCCGGCGGCGGGAGTCACCGCGGCGATGCACATCGGAGCGGCGGCGGGATTTGCCGACCTGATTTCCTTCGATATGGGGGGGACCACCGCCAAGGTCGCTCTGGTCAGGCATGGCCGTGCGGGGTTCTCGACGGAGTTTGAAGTGGGGGCACGAGGCGCGGCCGGCGTGGGGAACAACCGCGGGCGCGGTTACCCGATTCATACGCCGGTGTTGGATCTCGTTGAGGTGGGGGCCGGCGGCGGCAGTGTCGCGTGGGTGGATACGGCGGGGATCATGCACGTCGGGCCCCGAAGCGCCGGTGCGGATCCGGGCCCGGCGTGTTACGACCGCGGCGGCCGCGAGCCGACGGTCACGGACGCCAATTTAGTCTTGGGCCGCCTTGCCCCCGAAACCTTCCTCGGGGGCCGCATGGTGCTCGATTGCGAGGCCGCGCGGCGCGCGCTGGAGCAGTACTGCGCCGGGCCGGCGGGGCTCGACGTGATCGCGGCTGCCAATGGGATCGTGGAGATCGTGAACGCGAGCACCGTCGGCGCGATCCGGCTCGTGTCCGTGCAGCGAGGGTACGATCCGCGCGCCTTCACGCTGGTGGCCTTTGGCGGCGCGGGTCCGCTGCACGCGAATGCCCTCGCCGATGCGCTCGCGATGCCGGTGGCGGTCATTCCGCCCCAGCCCGGTGTTGCCAGCGCCCTCGGGTTGCTCCTCGCGGATCTGACGCATGATTTCATGCAGACGCATGTCACACGCCTCGAGGCGGCGGATCCGGAAGAGCTGACGCTGCTGTACCGCCGATTTGAGCGCGAGGGTGCCGAGATCATTGCCGACGAAGCGATCGCGGCCCGCGCGCGCTTCGCGCGCACGATGGACCTGCGGTATGTGGGGCAGTCCTATGAACTACGGGTCCCGGTGCCGGACGGCACGCTGGGGCCCGCGTCCCTGCGCCAGATCGCGGAGCGGTTTCACGCCGAGCACGAACGCAGTTATGGGTTCGCCGCCCCCGATGAGCCCGTCGAGCTGGTCAACGTTCGGCTCACCGCCATCGGGGATGTCGCGAAACCGCGGGCACCGCTCGCCACGGTGTCTTCAGCGGGCCCGGCCCCGATCGGGGGGCGGCGGCCGGTGTTTTTCTCGGAAACGGGATTCGTCGACACGCCGACCTACGATCGGA
Source organism: bacterium (assembly GCA_035307765.1). Lineage (NCBI taxonomy): Bacteria > bacterium. The sequence continues at coordinate 19,547 of DATGHU010000020.1, forward strand.
CCCACCTGGGCGCGGGGCACCTCCTCGCCGGCCCTGCCATCGTGGAGCAGATGGATTCGACCACCGTAATTCATCCCGGGTATGCGGGTCTCGTCGATCTCCATGGCAATATCCTGATCGGTCACCCCAAGCACCTCGCCGCGATGTTCGACCGCACCGTCGCCGCCGGGCAGAGTCAGGGCGCGGGCGAGCGCGATGGATGACGCCGATCAACCGACGGACGACGCGATCGCAACGGGGGAGGTGACGGAGGTTGGTCGTGCGATTCGAGCTGACGACGAGCCCGCTCCAGACCGTTCGCTGCGACCTGGCCGCGCTTCCCGTGTCCGCGCCGGGATCCCTCGGCGGCCACGCGGCGGTCTTTGACCGGGGGTCGGGGGGGCGGCTGCAGGCGTTCGCCACGGACGAGGGGTTTACGGGAGCGCGCGGGCAGACGGTCCTCGTCCAGTCGCCCGAGGCACCGGCTCGTCGGATTCTCTTGGTCGGGACGGGCGATGCCGGCACGACGGAGGATCTCAGACAGTACGCGGCGGTCGTGGTGCGGCGAGCCCGCGACCTTCGCTGCGGTCGTGTGCTGCTGCTCACCGCGTCGGACCCGGCGGCATCGGGCCCGGCCCCGGACGAACGCGTGCGCGCCGTTGCGGAGGGGGCAGGGCTCGGGGTGTATCGCTTCGATCGGTATCGCTCGGAGGCGGGGGAGCCCTTCCCCGCGGAGATCGCGATCTGTTGCGGCGAGGACCGTGGCGGAGCCCTCAGCAGGGCGTTGGAGGTGGGCGAGATCACGGTCCGCGCGGTGTCGCAGGCGCGAGATCTTGTCAACGAACCGCCAAACGTGCTGACGCCGACTGCGCTTGCGATCGTGGCGCAGGAGATCGCCGACCGTGACGGGCTCGACTGCAAGGTTCTTGATCTCGATGAGGCGCGGGCCCTTGGGATGGGCCTGTTCGCCGCGGTGGCCGCCGGGAGCAACGAGCCGCCTCGGTTCATCGTGCTCGAGTACCGTCCGGAGGCGCAGCGAGCATCGGGCGCTCCCGTCCCGATGGTCGCGCTCGTGGGCAAGGGCATTACGTTTGATAGCGGCGGTCTGGCCATCAAGTCGCCGGACAAGATGTGGCGGCAGAAGGCGGACATGGGTGGGGCCGCGGCCATCGTGGCGGCGATCGGAGCGTTGCGAGCGCTCGCGGCACCGGTCCGCGTGCTCGGCGTGATCGCGGCCGCGGAGAACATGATCAGCGGATCGGCGACGCGACCGGGAGACATCGTCCGCAGTCTCTCCGGCAAGACGGTGGAAATCCTCAACACTGACGGCGAAGGCCGCCTGGTGCTCGCCGACGGGCTCAGCTACGCAGCCCGCGCGCGACCCGACGTGATCATCGATGTCGCGACATTGACCGCTGCGGCGGCGGCAGCGCTCGGCTCCCGGACCGCCGCCTTGATGGGAACCGACCAGCCGCTGATCGATCGGCTGCTTCGGGCGGCGGAGCTGGGCGGCGAGCAACTGTGGCAGCTTCCCCTCTACGACGAGTTTCGCGACGCGATGCGCGGGGATCTTGCGGATCTGAAGAACACCTCTTTTGGATCCGACGGCGGTGGCGCCGAGAAAGCGGCGGCGTTCCTCCAGCAGTTTGTCGGGGCGACCCCGTGGGCCCACGTGGACATCGGGAGGGCCGCGTTCACGGTCGAGCCGGATGCCCTGCCGTACCTCTCTTCCGGCGGAACCGGGTATGGGGTGCGCACGCTCTTGCGGTACCTTGCGGCCTAATGTGTCTCCCAGTCCCCCGGCGCGAGGCCGTTACGTTCGGACTCCCGTTGCGCAAATCGTGACAGCCGATAGGGCTCCATCGATACCGTTGCACAGATTCCGGTCGCAATGTACTCGGCGATCATATTGCCCGCGGCCGGGGCGTGCATAAAGCCCTGGCTGAACCCCGCGGCGACGATGTAGCCGGGCGGGCCGGCCGGTCCCAGTACGGGATGGCGGTCGGGCGTCTCCTGCGTCAGTCCCGCATACGTTTGGACGAGCCTGGCGGACTGGAACGACGGAAACCGTCGTACGATCAGTTCGGCGACCGGGACGAATGCCTCCGGATCGATGGTGGTCTCGTAGGTGGTCGTGGGCTGTTCGCCTCCGATCCCCACCAGATACTTGTCCCCCTCGGGCCGGACGAATAACGTCGAGTCCATGTCGATGATACAGGGGATCGATGCCGGCGGGTCAGCGGTTTGTACGATCCACTGGTGTCGACGGTACATCGAGATGGGGATCTCAACGCCGACCATCCGGCTCACGAGGGGTGCCCACACCCCGGCCGCGTTGACCACCGTGGGGGCTTCGACCGCGCCCCTGGATGTCTCGAGACCCCGGACCCGTCCGTTCCCGAGGCGCACGCCAAGCACGTCACAGTCCTCGATGATCGTCGCGCCCAGCCTGAGCGCACCCGCGCGGAACGCGCGAACCGCTTCGTAGGGGCCAGCGTATCCGTCGTTCGCGCAGTAGAGTCCGGCGCGCACGTCGTCCGCGCTCAAGGTCGGCACGAGCCGTCGGACCTCATCGGGGCTCAGGATGGCGGACGGCACACCCCACCGCTGCTGCAGGCGCCAGGCTCCTTCGAGGGTCTCATGGTGAGTGGGTGACCGCGCGGTCAACAGGTAGCCGACGCGGTGCCAGTCGATGTTCGTTCCCGTCTCTTCTTCCACACGCTCCCAGAGCCGCACGCTTTCTACGGCGAGACGCAGTGCGGGCTCGGTTGAAAACAATCGGCGAATCCCGCCGGACGACTTCGCCGTCGATCCTTCGCCGACATGGTTGCGCTCGATCACCGCTGCGCGAACCCCCAACCGTCCGAGGTGGTAGGCGATGCTGAGGCCGATGATGCCGCCGCCCACGATGGCCACCTCGGCGGTCTTCGGCGGCCCGGCAGCGTGCGGCATGACGCGTCCTTAGGTGCGGGGCGGCGTGCGGCCGAGGCCCTCGAAGGCTTGGTGAAGCGCGCGCTCGACGACGACCCCGATGAGCGCACGCCGATATTCGGCGGAGGCGTGCAAGTCGCCGTCCACGTCGCAGGCCGAGATCGCAAGGCGCGCGGCGTCTTCCAGCAGGCGGTCCGAGGGGCGCTGTCCCGCGAGCGCGCGCTCCGCTTCCCGCGCGCGCACGGGTGTGGGACCCCCGCCGGCGACGGCGATCGCCGCGTCCCGGATCGTGCCGGTGTCGTCCCCGTGCACGATCGCGCCCGCGGCGGCCAGCGCGAAGTCGCCAGCCCGCCGGCTGAACTCCTCGAACCCCCAGGCGGTGTGTGCATCGCGCAGGGTCGAGAAGCGCGCCTCCACGAGGATCTCGTCCGCCTCGAGCGCCGTGGTCAGATAGGAAACGAAGAACTCGCCGGCGCCGATCCACCGTTCACCTCGGCCACTGGCCGTGCGCACGCGGCCGTCGAGTAGCACAAGAAGGAGGGGCAGTTCCGCGGCGGGGTCCGCGTGCGCCAGGCTGCCTCCGACCGTGCCCCGGTTGCGGATCGCCCGGTGCCCAATGTGTTTCAGCGCCGCGACGAGCAGCGGACACTCGGCGACCACGAGCGGCGATCGTTCGGCGTCAGTCTGCCGCACCATCGCCCCGATCGCGAGTTCGCCCGTGCCGGGGTCTCGACCGAGGCCGTCCAGCCCGGGCACCGCGTTGAGATCGACGAGCGCGGCTGGGTGGGCGAGCCGGAAGTTGAGGAGGGGGACGAGACTCTGGCCCCCGGCGAGCACCTTGCCGTCGGGGCCGTAGCTGGCCAGGGCCTCGAGCGCCTCGGGTACCGAGCGGGGAGCGAGATAGGCAAACGGTGGCGGTTTCACCCGCGCGTGCCTGCCCTGGGACCGGCTTCCGCCGCGTGCGCGAGCCGCCACATGCGCTCCGGGGTGAACGGAAGCGTGTACACCTCCGCCGTACCTCCGAGCGCATCGACGACGGCGTTGCCGACGGCGGCCGGCGCGCCGATGATCGCCCCCTCGCCGCAGCCCTTCACCCCGCCAACGGTGAGGGGGGACGGGGACTCGGTGTGGAGCACCTCGATCCGGCACACCTCGTTCATCGTGGGCACAAGGAAGTCCATGAAGTTGGGGTTGAGGCACTGCCCCTGCTCGTCGTAGACGACTTCCTCCAGCAGCACTTTGCCAATGCCCTGGGCGACCCCGCCCCGAATCTGCCCCTCGACGATCGTGGGGTTGATCAACCGTCCGGCGTCTGCGACGACGACGTAGCGCAACAAGGTCAACTTGCCGGTTTTCGGGTCGAGCTCGACCGCCACGGCGTGCACCTCGTGGGATGACACGCCGTAGGCGGGTGGATCGTAAAAGGCGACGGCTTCGAGCCCCGGTTCGAACCCCGGGGGCACGGTGCCCTCCCGGCGATGGGCGATCCACGCCAGCCGCTTGATCGTGACGCTCCGTGTCGAATCGACGAGGGAGTAGACGGCCCCCGGCCGCATCGCGACGTTGTCGCGGGGCTCGTCGAGCAGGTGGGCGCCGAGGAGCAGGAGCAGTTCCCGGATCTTGCGCGCGGCGAGGATGATCGCGCCGCCGCTGGACACGGCGGTGCGGCTGCCCGTCGACCCCATGCCGTAGGGGGACAGCTCGGTATCGTTGTGCCGCACCGTCACGTCTTCGGGGGTCAGGCCGAGCTCGTCCGCGGCGAGCTGAGCGAGCGTGGTCTCGTGCCCCTGCCCGCTCCCAGCGGCGCTCGTGTACACGGTCGCCCGGCCGTGCACGTCAACGCGGACCTTCGCGCCATCGTAGCCGGCGATCGAGTACAGCTTGCGCGGCAAGCGCTTGACGGTGCCGGTCGCGCATTCCTCGGCGAAGCACGCGACGCCGACCCCGACCAAGCGTCCCTGGGCGCGCCAGCCGGCCTGGCGGGCTTTGAATTCGCGGTAGCCGAGTGTGTCGACCGCGAGCTCGAGCGCCTCGCGATAGTTGCCGCTGTCCCGCTCGAGACCGGTGATCGTCCGGTAGGGCATATCCTCGAGACCGAGGAGATTGCGCAGGCGCAGCTCGATCGGATCCATCCCGAGGCGCGCCGCCAGCATGTTGACGAGCCGCTCCAACGCGAAATTCGCGGGCGGGCGGGCGACCCCCCGGTACGGCCCGTGCGGGCAGGTCGTGGTGACCGCAGCCCGCGCCCGATACCGGTAGTGGGAGAATTTGTAGGGACCGACGATGCACGAGGCGCAGTTGAGGAGTTCGTTGAGCGGAGTGTCGGGGAAGGTCGCGTACGCGCCGCCGTTCACGATGATATCCGATTCCAGCGTCAGGAACCGGCCGTGACGGTCCGCGCTGAGGCGGAGCCAGATGCGCTCCTCCTGCCCGTGGGTACTGGCCAGGAAGTTCTCGCGCCGATCCTCCAGCCACTTGATGGGCCGGTGGAGCTCCCGCGCGAGCGCGGCGATGACGACCTGCTCGGCGTCGAGGGAGGCTTTGTTGCCAAATCCGCCGCCGACATCCGGGCTCAGCACGTGGATCAGGTCCTCCGGCATGTGCAGGCACCCGGCGAGGCCGTAGCGGACGACGTGGGGGATCTGCGTGCTGGTCCAGAGCGTCAGCCGCCCCGTGCCTGCGTCGTAGTTGGCCAGCGCACCCCGGCACTCCAGCGGCACGGCGGCGCTGCGCTGGGTGTGAAACGTGGCCTCGACGACGGCCGCGGCCTCCGCTTTTATCTCATCGACCTCGCCGTACTCCTGCCGCTCGTCAGCGTAGAGATTGCCGGGCACCGTGTCGTGAATCGGGGCTGCGGCAGGGTCGAGCGCCTGGTCGATGGTCGCCAGCGGCGCCAGCGGCTCGTAGTCGACCTCGACCCGCCCGGCCGCGTCCTCGGCGAGATAGCGATTATCGGCGACCACGGCCACCACCGGCTCGCCGACGAATCGCACCGTCCCGACGGCGAGCACGGGGTAGTCGGACTCGCGATACGTGCTCGCGCCGAAGGGCGCGCGAATCGGGGCCACCCGCGTATGGATCTGCGGCCCGGTGTAGGCGGCCACCACGCCTTGAGCGGCTAGGGCCGCGGTGAGCTCGATCGTGCGGATGCGCGCGTGCGCGTGGGGGCTCCGGACGAAGGCGACGTGGAGCGTGCGGGGAAAATCCACGTCGCCCAGGTACCGCGCGGCGCCTGTGACGAGGCGCGCGTCCTCCTTCCGGCGCAGTCGCTGGCCGACATACGCGGCGGCAGGAGCGTCGACCGTCGGGGAGGGGGGCTTGGCCGTATCCACATCATGCAGTATGGCATCGTTGACCGCGGGGCTCAATGTGCAGGATGCCCAGTCGTACGTCGGGGATACTGTGTGCCCCAGCTATTGCTCGGTCCGACGGCGCCGTTGCATACTCAGGAAGCGGTACGGGAGGGCAGGCATGGCTAAGGTGAAGACCGTCCGTCGGATCGTCGACCTCAGCCACCGCGTGACCAGCGGGATGCGCGGCTATCCGGGGATCCCGGCGCCGTCGATCACGGCGTTTCTGACGCACGAGGCCTCCCGCGCGCGCTACGACGGGCAGTGCGAGCTGACCTTCTCGCACGTAGACATCGTCGCCGGCACGGGGACGTACCTAGACTCCCCCTACCACCGCGATTCGGCGCTGCCCGACTTCGCCACGCTCCCGCTCTCAGCGGCCGCCGATCTCCCGGGGGTGGTGCTCGACGTCCGCGCGCGGCCCGGGCGGGCGATTCGGCCGGAGGAACTGGGGGTGGGGGCATGGGCCGGGTGCGCGGTCCTGCTGCGCACGGGGATGGAGGAGTGCTGGGAGACGGACCAGTATTGGGACAATAGTCCCTTCCTGCTCGCCGAGACGGCTCGGGCGCTGCTGGAGCGGGGCGCCGCACTGGTGGGGGTCGATTTCTTGAACGTGGATGATGTGACCAATCCGCGCCGGCCCGCGCACACGCTGCTACTGCGTGCGGGCGTGCCCATCGTCGAGAATCTGTGTCGCGTGGCCGCGCTGCCGCCGCGCGGCTTCCGCCTGCACGCGGCGCCGCCCCCGCTGGTGGGGGTCGCGTCGTTTCCGATTCGGGCCTACGCCGTGGTGGAAGAGGCATCGGGGTGAAGGGACCAACGTGCCGGGGGGGAGCGTACCGATGTCGCGGATAGTCCGCATCGCGGCCGGCCAGCTCGGCCCGTCGGGGAGCAAGCGCGAGAACGCCGAGCGCATGTGCGCCCTGCTCGACCAAGCCGGTCGTGCCCGAGTGCAGCTCGTCGGGTTTCCCGAGCTGAGCCTGACCCCGTATTTCTGCACCGAGAACACGCGGGAGTACGAACACTACTTTGAACCGCTGGAGAATCCGTATCTGGGTCAGATCCTCGGTCGTGCGAAGGAACTCGGGATCGCCGTCATCGTGCCGTTCGGCGAGGTGGACGGCATCAAGTTTTTCAACTCCTCGGTGATCGTGAATCAGGCGGGCACGGTCGTCGGCCGGTACCGGAAGATTCATCTTCCAGGAGCATTTCCGCTGCCGGGGCGCGGGGCGCTCGTGTTCGAGAAGCTCTACTTCACCCCGGGAGATTGCGGGTACCCGGTGATGGATCTCGGGTTCGCCAAGGTCGGCGTGCAGATCTGCTACGAGCGGAACTTTCCAGAAGGCTACCGCATCCTGGCGCTCGGGGGCGCGGAGATCGTCTACACCCCCACCAACCTGATGCGGATCGGCGCGGTCTGGACGCCGGAGACCTGGGAGCTGGTGCTCCGCGCCCGAGCCTACGAGAACGGTTGCTTCGTGGTCGGCGTCAACAAGAGCGGCCACGAGGGCGCGCTGGACTACGTGGGCGACTCCCTCGTTGCCAGCCCCAAAGACGGCTCCGTCATCGCGAGGAGCGCCGCCGAAGGGGACGATCTTCTGGTGGTGGAGATCGATCTGGATGACGTGACCGAGGCGCGCAAGCGGCTGCCGTTCATGCGCGACCGTCAGCCGTTGACCTACGACGCCCTCACGCGATGAGCGGTCAACGCCCGAGGTGAGCGCGGGGTCGCGCGGATCGGCGCGGCAGACAGATCCCGAAGGAGTTTCATCGTGATGGGAACCGAGCATGTGAAGTTCGGCGTCCGGCTGCTCGACGATCTCGGCGGCGTCCGTGACCTGGTGGCGCTCGGCCAGTTGGCCGAGCAGCTGGGGTTCGACAGCCTCTGGTGCCCGAACGGTCTGTTCCGCTTGAACTCGTGGGTACTGGACGCGGCCCTCGCCCAGGCAACGTCCCGGATTGGACTGTTCGCCGGCACCAACGTCTACACCACCGATCCGGCCGAGATCGCGACGTTCCTCGCGACCCTCGATGACATCGCCCAGGGACGGGCAAGCGTGTCCATCGGGTTGCACAACACCGACACCATCACGTGGGTCGGGATGCACGGGAGCGACGTTCTGCAGCGGGTGCGGGAAGCAACCGACATCGTCCGGCGGTTGCTGCGCGGCGAGGTGGTGGCGTACGGCGGGCAGGTCTACCGGTGGACCGAGAAGGCGTACCTGCGCGTCAAGCCGTACCGGGCTGACGTGCCGATTCTGATCTGCCCGGTGGGGGA
>DATGHU010000021.1 GCA_035307765.1 bacterium
GCGCGGGCTGGCGGGAAACCCGGCCCCGGAGGCGAAGGGTCCGGCATGCGGTACGCGCGCATCCTCCAGACGATCGACTGCCACGCCGCGGGGGAGCCGCTGCGGATCATCACCGGGGGACTCCCGCCGATCCTGGGAGGCACCATGCTCGCGCGACGCCGGTACATGCACGACCACCTCGACCACGCGCGCCGGCTGCTGATGTGGGAACCGAGGGGGCACCAGGACATGTACGGTTGCGTCGTCACGCCCCCGGTCACGGCGGGGGGCGCAGGCGGGCGTGCTCTTCATGCACAACGAGGGGTACAGCACGATGTGCGGGCACGGCGTGATCGGCCTCGTGACCGTGCTGCTCGAGACCGGGCAGCTCCCCGCGGTGGCTCCGGAAACGTCGGTCACCCTGGACACGCCCGCCGGGGTTGTGCGGGCACGCGCGCGCGTCGAGGCCGGCCGCGTGCGGGACGTGACGATCGCCAATGTGCCGTCGTTCACCTACGCGACCCGCGAGGTCGCGGTGCCGGGGTGGGGCGTGGTGGCGGCGACGGTGGCCTACGGGGGGGCGTTTTACGTGCTGGTGGATGCCCCCGCCGCGGGCTTGGGAACCTCACCCGGTCCGCTCCCCTCGCTCGTCGCGACGAGCGCGGCGATCAAGGCGGCGGTCGGCGCGGCGCTGGAGGTGGCGCATCCGCTGGAGCCGGAGATCCGCGGTCTCTACGGCGTCGTCCTCTCCTGGCCCGGGCAGCATCCGGGGGCAAACCGCACGAGCCTCACCGTATTCGCGGACTCCGCCGTCGATCGATCCCCCTGCGGTACCTGCACCTCGGCGCTGATGGCCGCCCTCTGGACGGCGGGGGCCCTGGCTTTGGGTGAGCCGTTCGTCAACGAGAGCCTGGTCGGCACGCGGTTTTCGGGGCGGCTGCTTTCGGAGACCACCGTGGCGTCCTATCGCGCGGCGGTGCCGGAGGTGACGGGATCGGCGGCGATTACGGGGTTTCACACCTTCGTGTTGGACGAGGACGATCCACTTCCGGAGGGTTTTCTGTTGCGCTGAGGCGCAGGGGGAATTGCCGCGGATTCAGCGCGCCGGATTCTTCAGCCGGTACTCCCGCACGAGCCGCAGGTTCTGGTTGGCTTCCCCAAGGATCTCGGCGCGCGTGTCGGGAGGGAGCGGAGCCACCGCCTGCCGGACCGCCGAGACATATTCGTCATCGGACCGGAAGCTGGTTTCGGCAAGCCCGGCGGACACGACCCCGGTCCCCCCGATCTGGCTGCCGCTTCCCACCACCGAAAACGACAGCCGGGACCCAAGGTAGGTTCCAAAGAAGAGCAGGGTCGTCTGCTTCCCATCGTTGGTCATGAGGATTTCTCCGGCGTTGACGGATCCCGCTCGAGTCGCCAAGGTGAATGTTCCGCCGCCGGCGCGTTCGCTGGCACCGTTGCCATAGGCAAAGGTGGCGCCCGTGAGCGGGAGGCCGCCGAGGACCCCGCGGAGGGTTCCGGCGAACGAGCGCTTGGTGCCGTTGTCGGTCAGGGTGAACGCGGGGGTCGCCAGCGGGATCTCGAACCGATAGTACAGCGTGTAGACCGACTCGTCTTGGGCGGATGAAGGGGAACGGGGGACCCCCGCCAGCACCATGGCCAGTGCCAGGGCACCGGCGCACACCCACTGCCACCGCGGGGGACATCGAAGCACGGGTCTCCCTCCTCTCCTCCGGACCGGTTCGCGGTCCGCGGCCGCATCCCTTCGCCGAGGCCGCCGACGGCTTGTCACCTCGAGAGGCACAATCGTATAATCAGGCTAAGCTTGGCGTGCGCCGCCAGGACGAGTTGGTCTCGGGGGGAATGTCGCATGCCGTTCGTCGACAAGACCCTTCATTGCCTCGATTGCGGAAAGGAATTCGTCTTCACTGCCGGAGAGCAGGAGTTCTACCAAAAGAAGGGGTTCACGAACGAGCCGCTGCGGTGTCGAGACTGCCGGGACGCCCGTAAGCGATCCCGAGAGGGGGCGATGGGGACGCGGGAGTTGTTCGATGCCGTCTGCGCGAAGTGCGGAGCGAAGACCCAGGTCCCGTTTCGGCCCCGGGAGGATCGCCCCGTATACTGCCAGGAGTGCTTCCGCGAAATCCGCAGCCAGCAGCACGTGGGGTAGGGTTCTGGGCCGTTTCGGCATCCTGGTCGGGTTCGTCCTCCTCGGACTGTCCGCGTGCCGCGCCCCCGCGGCGCGGCCGCCGCTACCGCCGGCTCCCCATCCCTCGATCGCCGGCCCGGCGGTGAGGTCGATCAAGCAGGCTGGTGTGCTCCGGATCGCCGCGGATCTTTCCTATCCCCCGCTGGCGTTCCGTGAGGGACAGGTGCCGAGAGGGTTCGAGGTCGACCTCGCCGCGTTGCTGGCGTCGTCGCTGGGGGTACGCCTCGAGGTGCGCGATACGCCCCTGGCGCTGCTGGCGCAGGGACTGGCCGGGGCGGACATGGTCATCGGCCTGCCCCAAACCGCGGCCCCCCAAGGACTGGCGTCGGAGCCCTTCTACACGATGACGCAGGCGATCTTGTGGCGCGCCGGCGCCGCCCCCCCTGGCGTCCCTCCATTGCGGCATGTGCGCGTGGCGGTGCAGGCGAAGAGCGTGGGCGAGACGGTGGCGGAGCAGATGGGGGCGGGGCCGATCCTGCTGACCTACCGGCCCGGCGAAGCGCTGGCCATCGTATCCCGTGGGGAGGCGCAGGCCGCCGTGGCGGATCTGCCGTTGGTGGTCGAGTACCAGCGCACGCACCGGCATCTCAACGCCACGATGGGTCCGTGGGCGCCGACGCCGCTGGTCGTGCTGGTTCGGGCCGACGCCCCGGATCTGCTGGCGTTCACCTCCGCCGCGATCGGGGAACTCAAGCAGAACGGCGGCCTGGCGCAGTTGCGCCAGCGGTGGCATCTCTAACGCCGGATTGGGGTATTAGCAGGAGAAGACGGTGGATGGCCCCAGGAGGAACCGATGAACATCATCGTGGCCGGTCGGAACATCGAGGTCAGCGAGGCCCTTCGCGCAAAAGTCACGGAGAAGGTGGAGCGGCTGGCGCATCACTTTGAGCGGGTGCAGAAGGCGCAGGCGCTGCTGCGGGTGGAGCCGCATCCCGGCCGGAACCAGGTCGCCGAGGTGACTCTATGGGGAGACGGCGTCGTCCTTCGAGGAGAGGAAGCCAGCCAGGATATGTACGCCTCGATCGATCTTGTGGTCGACAAGTTGGATCATCAGATCAGCAAGTTTCGAGGCAAGTCGATCACGCGACGACGGGTGCTGGCGGGCCGCCACAAGCAGCAGGTGGCCGCCGCCGCGGAGGCGGCGCTGCGCGCCCAGGCGTCGGCGGACGCGGAGGGATCGGATGTTTCCTCTATCGAAATCACCCGGCGCAAGCGCTTCGACATGAAGCCGATGACCCCGGAAGATGCGGCCGTGCAGATGGAACTTCTGGGGCATGCCTTCTATATGTTCCGAAACTCGGAGACCTCAGAGGTCAATGTCGTCTACCGCCGCGCCGACGGACGGTATGGGCTGATCGAACCGGAAGGATAAGGAGCCCGCAGTGGAACAGCAGGAGCACCGGTCCCTGGCCCGCGATGCCGAAGGGGTGATCCGCCGCCTCCACGGGGTTTCCGCGGTGCGCGTGGAGCTCAGCGGCAACGGCCGGATCGGGCAGGTGCACGTTCTCGGGTCTCCCGACCGCACCGCTCGGGTCATTGCCGCAGATGTCGTCGCGGCGCTGGGCGCCGAGCTCGGCGAGGTTGTGGAGCCTTCCCAGGTCCGGGTCGCGGTCCTGCGGCCGGGGCAGACGCAGCCGGGGCCGGCGCCGCTGAGGGCGCGGCTCAAGTTCGTCGGGCTCAGCCTGGCGACGCTCCGCCAGTCCCTGGAGGTGAAGGTGCAGGTGGAGCACGAGGGGCTGACCTATGAAGGCGCGGCCGCCGGTGGAGAGGTGCCGGGGGACGAGGTCGTCGGGCAGGCGGCCCTGCGCGCGGTGGAAACGTACCTTCGGTCCGACGGGGTGTTTCAACTGAAGACGGTCACCGTCGTCCCCCTCGGCACCCAGCGGGTCGCGCTGGCCCTCGTCGCCTGGGCCGGGCCCGAACAGGAACTCCTCAGCGGGGCGGCGGTGGTTCGCGACGATCCCAGGGATGCCGTCGTGCGCGCCGTGCTCGACGCCGTCAACCGGCCCGTGAGCTGGCTTGGGAGCCGGTAGGTCCGGAGGCGGAACAAGCCGCATCGCGTGGGGCCTGGTGGTATTCGCCCTCGGCGTCGGCCCGATCGGCGCGCTCCCCGTCGCGGGGGCGACGGGGTCCGCGGGCGGGCGCGTGCCGGTGCTGATGTACCACCGAGTTGACCCGCAACTGACCGCGCACGATCCGATCACCGTCTCCCTCACCGTGATGGAACCGACGTTTCGCGCACAGCTCATGCTTCTCCGCGCGAACGGGTTTCAGACGATTACCCTGGGGGCCCTGCGGGACATGCTGGACCATCACGTGCCGCTGCCTCCGCGACGCGTCGTGCTGACCTTTGACGACGGGTACGTCGACAACTATGCGGTCGTCTTCCCGCTGCTTCGGCGGTACGGGTTCGTGGGCACGTTCTTCGTGGTGACGTCGTCGGTGGGCACTCCGGGCCATCTGACCGTGTCTCAGATTCGCGAGATGGCCGGGGCCGAAATGGAGATCGAGTCGCACGGCGTGCACCACGTCGATTTCTCGAGGCTCCCGCCGGGACAGGCGCGGCGCGAGCTCATCGACAGCCGAAGCGCGCTCGAGGGATGGACCGGCCGCTCGGTCGCGTTTTTCGCCTATCCGGCCGGGCGGTACAGCACCGCGGTCGAGCACCTCCTGGCGGACCTGGGGTATCGGGGGGCGCTGACCGAACGCCCTGGGTTCGTGTCCGCGGCCAGCCCGCCCTACCTCCTCGAACGCGTCCGGGTCTCCCACGACGAGACCCTCGGCGCGTTTGCCAGCACCCTCGGCCTCTCCGCACGGTGACCGGGGCGGACCCCAGCCGCCGCGGCCCGCTGGCCTCCCCGCGGCGCTTGCGGGGCGGATGGGGTACATTATAGAGGGACATTATAATTGAGGAAGGCTGCGGGGGGATCGAACGTTTTCCCGTATAGTGCGATCTCGGCCACCAGGAGCTGCGGATGCTGAAACTCTTCCAATCCTTGCTCGGCGACCATAGCGATCGGGTCGTCAAGCACCTGCGGGAATCGCTGGTCCCGCAGGTGGGAGCGCTGGAACCGGAGTTCGAGGCGCTCTCTCCCGAGGCGCTCGGGGGCAAGATCCAAGAGCTGCGCTCGCGGGCGCAGGGAGGGGAAACGCTCGCGGATCTCATGCCCGAGACGTTCGCCCTGGTGCGGGAGGCGAGCAAGCGCACGCTCCACCAGCGCCACCACGACGTCCAGTTGATCGGCGGGGCGGTGCTCTTCAGTGGAAAGATCGCGGAGATGCGGACCGGCGAAGGCAAAACCCTGGTCGCCACGCTCCCCCTGGTGCTCAACGCCCTGGAGGGACGCGGCGGTCACCTCGTCACCCCGAACGACTACCTCTCCCGGGTGGGGGCGGGCTGGATGGGTCCGATCTACACGCTGCTCGGCCTGCGGGTCGGGGTGATCACCCACGAGTTTGCCGGCATCTACGACCCCGCCTATGAGGATCCCGCCCACCACGCCGACGATCGCCTCAACCACTTCCGTCCGGCCCCACGGCGCGAGGCGTACCTCGCCGACATCACGTACGGGACCAACAACGAGTTCGGGTTCGACTACCTCCGCGACAACATGGTCATCCGCCGCGAGGATCTCGTCCAGCGGGACCTGCGCTATGCGATCGTCGATGAAGTGGACTTCATCCTGATCGACGAGGCGCGCACCCCGCTCATCATCTCCGGCCAGGTGGAGCAGTCCGTCGACGAATACTACCGCTTCGCCAAGCTGATCCCTCGGCTGCAATCGGACCGCGACTACCACGTCGACGAGAAGCTCAAGACGTCGGTGTTCACCGAGGACGGGATCACCACGTTCGAGGGGATGCTGGGCATCGAAAATCTCACCGACCCCCAGCACATCGAGTTGATGCACCACGCGCAGCAGGCGCTGCGGGCGCACACCCTCTACCACCGCGACGTCGAGTACGTCGTGAAGGACGGCCAGGTGATCATCGTCGACGAGTTCACCGGGCGGCTGATGTTCGGGCGCCGGTACAGCGACGGGCTCCACCAGGCGATCGAGGCCAAAGAAGGCGTCAAGATCGAAAAGGAGAGCCAGACCCTCGCGACGATCACGTTCCAGAACTACTTCCGGATGTACGACAAGCTGGCCGGGATGACCGGCACGGCGAAGACCGAGGAGGCGGAGCTGACCCAGATCTACAACCTCCCGGTGGTCGCGATTCCGACCGACCGGCCGATGGTCCGCAAAGATCTCGCCGATCTCGTCTACAAGCACGAGAAGGCCAAGAACCAGGCCGTGGCGGCGGAAATCGAGGAGTGCCACAAACGGCGGCAGCCGGTGCTCGTCGGGACCCGGTCGATCGAGAAGAGCGAGGCGCTGAGCGCGTTGCTCCGCCGGCGGGGCGTCCCCCACCAGGTGTTGAACGCCAAGTACCACGAGAAGGAGGCCGAGATCATCGCCCAGGCTGGCCGGTCGGGGGCGGTGACGATCGCCACCAACATGGCCGGCCGCGGAGTGGACATCATCCTCGGCGGCAGTCCACCGGATTCGGTCGATGGCGATCGGGTCCGGACGCTGGGCGGGTTGCACATCATCGGGACCGAACGGCATGAGGCCCGGCGGATCGATAACCAGCTCCGCGGGCGGGCCGGCCGCCAGGGGGACCCCGGATCGTCGCGATTCTACGTGGCGCTGGACGATGAGCTGATGCGGCTGTTCGCCGGCGAGCGGATCGCCGGCATCATGGAGCGGTTGGGGATCGAGGACGACGTGCCGATCGAACACGCGATGGTGACGCGCCAGATCGAGGGCGCGCAGAAGAAGGTGGAATCCTATCATTTCGACATGCGCAAGCACGTCCTGGAGTACGACGATGTGATGAACGTCCAGCGCCAGGTCATCTACGCCGAACGACGCAAGGTCCTCGTGGGCGACAGCGTCGCCGAGAACATCGTCGATTTCATCGAGACCCTCGTGGGCGATCTGGTCGATGGATTCTGCTCGACCGAGGTGCGGCCGGAAGAATGGGACTTGGCCGGATTGCTCGAGGAAGCCCGATTCATCTTCCCACTCCCCTCCGAGCTCTCCGAGGAGGGCCTGCACCGTCTTGACGCCGGGGAGGTCCGCGAGCGGATCGTCACCGCGGCGCTCGCCGCCTACGAGGCGAAGGTCCAGTCCGTGGGGCCGGAGACGATGCGGCAGCTGGAGCGGCTGGTCCTGCTGCAGACCCTTGACCGGAAGTGGATCGACCATCTGTACGCGATGGACGCGCTCCGCGAGGGCATCGGGTTGCGGGCCTACGGGCAGGCGAATCCGCTCATCGAGTACCAGAAGGAGGGGTACGCCCTCTTCGATCAGCTGAAACACGACGTCCAGGAGGAGACGGTCAAGTTCCTCTACCTGGTGCAGGTCCAGACGACCGGCCCGGTCCCGGTTCAGCCCGCCCGTCCGGCGTACCGGATCACCCCGCAGGATGGCAATGGGGCGCGCGTCCGCACCGCGGCGGCCGCAGGAGCGCCGGTGCCGGCGCGGGGGGCGAAGGTGGGCCGAAACGACCCGTGCCCGTGCGGCAGCGGGAAGAAGTACAAGAAGTGCCACGGCAGGGACGAGTGATCCCCAGGCCGCCGGATGGAGAGGGGGGGGCGTGAGCGGCCGCGCGTCCCGCCCGGCTCCGCGTTCGAGAGCGGCCCCCCCCTGGTGTGACTAGCGCGCGCCGTCTCGGCCGCGCCGACGTCCTCGCTTCCTCGAGGTCCGATCGTCCCGCGCGCCCCAGGCAGCTCCTCGCGGTGCTGCTCTCCGGGGCCGGGTTCGTCCTCGCGTATCCGATCCCCGATCTTGGCGTCGTCGCCTGGGTGACCCTCGTTCCCCTTTTCCTCGCCGCGCACCAGCGGACCCTTCGGACCGCGTTCTGGTTGGGATACCTCTGGGGGATCGTCGCCTTCGGCGGGGTCTTGTGGTGGATCACCACGTTTGGGGTGGGGGTGTGGGTGCTGACCGCGGCGCTCGCCGCCGTCTTCCCCGCGCTGGCGATGCTGGGGATCGCCGTGGTGGAGCGGGATCACGACGGCCCGTTGGTCTTCCTCTGGATCGCGCTGGTGTGGACCGCCGTCGAATTTCTGCGCGGGCAGGGCGCGCTCGGGTTCCCGTGGGCGCTGCTCGGCGCTTCCCAACACCGGGCGCTGCCGCTGATCCAGATCGCCTCACTGGGGGGCGTGTACGCCGTCAGCGGCGTTGTCGCGCTCACCAACGCGACCCTCTATGTGATCCTGACTCGCCGCGCCGTCGTCGTTCCCGTGGTGGGAACCGGCCTGGTGCTTGTCGGAACGCTCCTCTACGGACTGAACGCCCTGCGCCATCCGATTCCCGCTGTGTTTACCGCCGCCGTCGTGCAGCCCGATGTGTCCGGTCGCGGCCCCCTGCGGCCCGAGGAAGTGCGGCGGGGGCTCCTCGATCTGCAACAACTGACCCACGACGCGGCCGCGCGGGGCGCCCGCCTCGTCGTCTGGCCGGAGACCGCATCACCCACCGGAATCCTCGGGGAGGCATCCACCTTGGCGGCGATCCGCTCCTGGGTGCGGAGCGATCGCGTCGCCTTGATCGCCACCAGCCTCGAGGGGGACGTGACGAACTCGGCATTCGCGTTCGCGCCAACGGGTGCGCTGGTGGGCCGGTACGACAAGGTCCGGTTCGTCCCGTTCGCCGAATACGGCGAGCACGCCGGGTCAGCCTTCACGGTCCTCCGGACTCCGGAGGCCAGGGTGGGCGTGGCCATTTGCTTCGAGAGCATCTTCCCGGGGATCGCCCGGCGGTACGCGCAGGAGGGCGCCACGCTGCTGGCCGTGGTGAGCAACGATGCGTGGTTCGACGGCCGCGCGGCGCCGGAGCAGCACGCGGCGCTGGCGCCCTTTCGCGCGGTTGAGGAAGGGCGGTACCTGCTTCGGGCGGCGAACGAAGGGATCAGCGCCATCATCGACCCCCGGGGCCGAGTCCTCGATGCGCTGCCGCTGGGCGCGCGGGGGATTTTGGCGGCGCCGGTGGCCTCGCTCTCCGCCCTCACCCCGTACGCCCGATACGGCGACCTCGTCGGCTGGGGCGCGGTGCTCGCCACCGCCGGTCTCCTCGCGCCCCGCGCGCTGGCGTTCGCCGCGGAGGGGGCGGGGGGGGCGGCGTTCTCGCGGCTCTTCATCGATTCCGCGTTGCCGTTCCTCGCCCTTGTCGGTACGGCGTGGTTGGGTGGGGACCGGCGGGTCGACGTGGGGCCGGTGGCGCTGCCGGTCCCGATCCTGGCCCTCCTGGCGATCACAGGCCTCCTCAGCCTTGGACGGCCCCTGCGCGATCTCGGATTTCGGGTGCGGGGATTTGTCCCCGCCTCCGTCGTCGGGCTCGCGGGCGTCGGCCTGCTCGCCGCCGTCGCGCGGCATGCGTTTGCGAGCCACGGCGCGTCGGTGGCCGCGCTGCTGCCGCCCGCGGGGGAGTGGGGCGGGGCGGCCGTGCGGGCGCTGGTGGTCGGCGTGGCGCTGGAATGGTGGCTCCGCGGGTTGGTCTTCGCCGCGGCCGCTTCGTGGCGGACCTGGAGGTTCGCGGTGCTCTGGTCGGCGCTCCTTGGACTGGCCGCCGCGTCCGTGCAGGGCGCCGAGGCCATGGTCTGGGGGCTGTGCGCGGGAGTGATCTTTGGGCTGGTGCGCGCGCGGTGGAGCCAGGTGCCGGCGTGCGCCGTCGCCCACGCCGCGGGCATCGTCCTGCTCGGCTTTTTGTTTTCCGCGTGGTGAATGCTATAATAGGTCGTTGACCGCGCGCCGATGGGAGCCCGGCGAGGGCCGCGCGGCCCTCGGCGCGTCGACGGGAGGGTGACCGGGTGACGAGTGAGGAACTCCGCCGCACGCTCGGCGCGTATCGAGAGCGCGTGGAGAGCATCGGGAGGCACCTTTGACCTGCCCCGACAGCGGGCCCGCCTTGGCGATCTAGACCAGCGCATGCAGCAGCCGACGTTCTGGGAGGATCCGGAGGCGGCCCGTCGGACCTCGCGCGAGGTGGCGGCCCTCCGCTCCCGGATCGATGAGATCCACCGTCTGGAGCGAGAGGTTACCGATCTGTTGGAACTGGTCGACCTCGCGGCGGGGGAGGGAGATCGCGCTCTCGCCGAAGTCGAGGCGGAGGTCCAGAATCTCGGCGCCACGATCGACCGTCTCGAACTGGCGACCCTGCTCGGCGGCGAGCACGATGCCAGCAACGCCATCCTCTCCATCCACGCGGGCGCGGGCGGCACCGAGTCTCAGGACTGGGTGGAAATGCTCCTGCGCATGTACCTGCGGTGGGCGGAAGCGCACGCGTACCGCACGGAGGTCGTCGACATGTCCCCCGGCGAGGAAGCCGGGCTGAAGAGCGTCACCGTCATCGTCACCGGTCCAAGCGCGTACGGATATTTGAGAGGCGAGCGCGGCGTGCACCGCCTGGTGCGCCTCTCCCCATTCGACGCCGCCCACCGGCGCCACACGTCGTTCGCGCTCGTGGACGTCATCCCGGAAGTGGAGGCCGCCGAGGTCCACGTCAAAGAGGATGAGCTCCGCATCGACACGTACCGCTCCGGGGGCGCGGGCGGCCAGAACGTGAACAAGGTGGAGACGGCGGTGCGGATCACCCACCTCCCCAGCGGGATCGTGGTGCAGTGCCAGAACGAACGCTCGCAGCACGCCAACAAGCTCACGGCGATGAAGCTGCTCAAGGCCCGGCTCTACGAGCTGCAGCACGAGGAGCAGCGCCAAAAGCTTTCCGCCATTCGCGGCGAGCGCAGGGACGCAGCCTGGGGAAACCAGCTCCGGTCGTACGTGCTGCACCCGTACACGCTCGTGAAGGACCACCGCACCGGTCTGGAGACCGGGAATACGCAGGCGGTCCTCGATGGGGGGCTCGATGCCTTCATCGGCGCCTGGCTGCGCCTGGGGGCGCCGGGTGGGACCGCCGCGATCGCCGAGGGGCGGGGAGCGGGACCCACGGCGAGGCCCTAGCCGTGCCGCGTGCCCCTCGGCTGGGGAGGCTGTGGGCGGTCGTGGTCGGGGCGCTGGCGCTCGCGGTAGCGGTGAACCTCGGTACCCCGCTCGTCGCGGCGGCTGCGTTCAGAGGATACCTCAGGACCCTCCTGCCCTCGCGGGGACTGGACGTTCGGTTGGTCGCCCGGCCGCCGCTGGCGCTGTGGTGGGGACGCGTCGACCTCGTGACCGTGGCGGCCGACGACGTGCAGATCGGGACGCTGCAGCTGGCGCGCTTCGATGCGACGCTGAGCGGTGTGCGGTTCGATCCCGAGGCGCTGCTCGTGCACCACAGGGTGGTGGTCGACTCGGTGAGGTCCGGCGTGGCCCACGCTACGGTGTCCCAGGCCGAACTCGCGCACGCGCTGGTGCTGCAGCCGAATGTGCGGGTCGATTCGATCGTGCTCCGGCCCGGTCAAGTGCTCCTCCGGGGTGCCGTTCGGGTCCTCGGGGCGGAACTCCCCGCCGCAGGCGTTGGCCACCTCGTGCTGGCGGGGGACGAGGCGATCGACCTGGTTCTCGATCACGTCACGGTCGCCGGTGGGCCCGTCCCCGTGCCGGTGGGAGGGGCCGCGCTGACGCTCAAATCGGTCATCGTCGTCCCCCCGCTGCCGTTTGGCTTCCGGCTCACCGCGGTGCGCACCGATGACGGAGTGCTCGTGCTCGATGCCGGGACGGGCGCCTCGTAACCTCGTGCCTTCCGGAGGACATGGATGACCCTGCGACCCCTCATCACCCGGCACCCGCTGCTCAGCGCATGCGTCGTCGTCGGGCTCCTGGCCGCGTTGATCGTCCTCGCCCATCGCCAACACCTTGAGCAGTCCTACCGCACGGTGGAGATCACGGTCGATGGGGACGACTGGACCACCCTGGGCCGGCGTACCGGCACCGCCCCCGGGGTGCTCTACGACGCCCTGTACCGGGCGGGGGCGCGCAGCGTCACCGTGTATTCGGCCTCGCTCCGCCGCCTCGCCGATAGCGGCCGGGTGACCTACTTGACCGGGGCCGACGTGACGAACGCGGCTCGGACGTCCCCGATCGTCGGACCGCTCGGGGATCTCCTGCGGGGGAATCGGATCCAGCCGGGCGACACCTACGTCGCGGGGCCGCGGCCGCTGCTGGAACAGATTCGGATCGGGTTGTCCGCGCAGTTGCTGCCGCACATGGGCACGGCCCGGGCGACGATCCTCGACGGGAGTGCCCCGGTCCTCGAGATCCAGGGTCGGGGGCAGGAGCTGGAGGACGACTCGATCGGCCTGCTCTCGGAGGACGTCGCCGCGATCCGCGAGCACCATCTGGCCGTCGAAGCCCGGATCAAGAACCTGCACGAGGTCGCCCCGGACGGGCTGGAGGCGTTCTTCGCCCGGTTGCGCTCCGCGGGGGAACGCTTCACGTTGATCTTCGATGGGAACCAGGTGCTGGGGTTCGATCAGCTCATCCCCGACGTCGCGGCGCAGATGAAGAGCGCCGGGTTCGCGTTCGGACAGATCGAGAGCTTTACCGCCAGGCGCCGACAGCGGGGGGACCTCGACCTCGCCCGCGCCGTGGCCCCCGCCGTGATCCGGGTCTTCAGCCTGACCCCGGATGAGCTGGCCGGCCTCAGCCCCGACGATGCGCGGGACAAATTCGTGCTCGCCGCGCGGGAGCGCAACGTCCGGATCCTGTACATCAGGCCGTTCTTGGCGACGTCCGCCGGGATCGATGAGGTCCAGGCGAACGTGGACTACGTGGAGTCGATCTCCAACGACCTCCGCGGCGCCGGGTTCCAGATGGGCAAGGCCTCGTCGTTGCCGTTCGAGCCGATCTTTCCCCTCTGGGTTGTGTTGATGGCGCTCGGGACGCTCGCGGCGTCCGCGATCGCCGTCGCCGAGGGCGCAAGGCTCCTCGGCCGCCCCGTCCCCGCCCGGCCTCTCTACGTCGGGGTGGGTATCGGGCTCGTCCTCACCGTGGGTGTCCTGGCGGCGCACCACCTCACGCTCTGGAGCCAAGCCCTGGCGTTTCTCGCCGCGCTGGCCTTTCCCACGCTGTCGTTGATGGGGCTGCTGCCGGCGGTCGGCCCCGCCGCACCCCGCCCGGGCGCCGACGGGGGCCGCGCCCGGATCAGCGGCGGGGGGATGATCGCCAGGAGCATCGGGCGCCTCTGGGCGCTCTCGGGAGTGACCGCACTCGGCGGCGTGATGGTCGCGGCCCTGCTCAGCCAGTGGTCGTTCATGATGGAGATTCGGGAGTTCCTCGGCGTGAAGCTGGCGCACATCGTCCCGGTTGCGGTGCTCGGACTGCTGCTCGTCGCCGCGGAGGCACCGCCCGGGCAGCTCTGGCCGCGCCTTCGGGCGTGGGGGCGGCGGCCGCTTCTGCTGGAGTACGGGGTCGCGTTCATCGTCGTCGGGATCGCCGCGGTGTTTGCGCTGGGGCGGACCGGGAACGCGGGGCTGCCGGTGTTGGGGTCGGTGGAGCTGCGGACCCGTGTGATCCTGGAGCACCTCGTGATCGCACGCCCGCGGACCAAGGAGTTTCTGATCGGCGATCCGTTCATGGTCTTGACCTTTGCGCTCGCCATGCTGGGGGCTCGCCGGTGGCTCCTCCCGGCGGCGCTGATCGGGGCGGTGGGCCAGGTGGGGTTGGTGAACTCGTTCTCGCACATCCACACGCCGCTGGTCTACATCATTCTCCGCACGATCTACGCGCTCGCGATCGGGTCGGCCATCGGCGCGGTGCTGGTGGGCGTCGTGTTGTGGAGCCGGCGGGGGCCGGCGTCCGCCCCGGCGCGTCCCGATCCCGCCGCGGCCGGGGTCGGGGGCGTCGGATCGCCGCCGATGCGATGAGCCGGATCGTTCTCTCCGGCTACTACGGCTTCAACAATCTGGGGGACGAGGCGGTGCTCGGGGCGACCGTGGACGCCCTGCGCCGGCGGGATCCCGGGGTGGAGATCGCCGTCCTCTCCGCGGATCCGCGTTCGACCACGGGGACCTACGGCGTGGAAGGGATCCCGCGGGCGAGCCCGCGGGCCCTGCTGCGGGGCCTCAAGCGGTGTGACCTCTGCCTCTCCGGGGGCGGGAGCCTGTTTCAGGATGTCACGAGCTGGCGGAGCCCCTGGTACTACTTAGGGGTCCTGGCGCTGGCCCAGCGATTCGGCCGCCGCACCGCCGTGTACGCGCAGGGGATCGGGCCGCTGCGGGGCCGGGTGGTTCGATCGGCGGCCCGCCGGGTGTTGAACAGGGTCGACCTCGTCACACTGAGGGATCCGGCATCGCTCGCCTCCCTCGCGGAGTTGGGAGTGGACCGCCCGCCGGTCGCGCTTGCCGCCGACCCCGCGTTGCTCCTCGAGCCCGACCCCACCGCGCGTGTCGCGGCCGAGTACGCCCGGTGGGGGAGCGGCACATCGTTCGGGCTGGCGGTGCGAGCGTGGGACACGGGCGCGTGGCTCGCCGCCGTGGCGGCCGCCGCGCGAACGGTCGCGGAGCGGCGCGCCGCCCGGTGGATCTGCGTGCCGATGCACCCCCCGGGGGACGTGGCCGTGGCGGCGCGCCTCGCGGAGATGATTGGGGGAGGTGCCACCGTGGTCGAGGCGGCGCTGGGCCCCCGCGAGATGCTCGCGCTCTTCGGACGGCTAGCGGTCGTCGTCGGGATGCGCCTGCACGCGCTGGTGTTTGCGGCGATCCAGGGGGTGCCCCTGATCGCGCTTGCCTACGACCCCAAGGTCGCCGCGTTCGCCCGCGAACTGGGGGAGCCCGTCCTTCATCCGGGCACGCTGGAGATCGGCGCGCTCGTCGAGGCGATCGAGCACGCCGCCGACACCCAGGCCGCGGGCCACGCCCGACTCCTGGCGGCCGTCGCACCTCTTCGGGCGCGCGCCGCCATCGCCCCGGAGTTGGTCGGCCGCTTGGTGTCGTGAATCGGGTCGACGTCCTCGGGGTCGGATTCGATCCGGTTGATCTCGAGGCCGCCGCTGCGTTCGTCGTGGACCTGATTCGCCTGGGCGGTCCCCATCTCGTCGTGACCGCCAACGTGGAATTGGTGATGCGGGCCCGGCATTCCCCGGATCTGCGGGCGCTCCTCGGCCGCGCCGCCCTCGTCGTCTCCGACGGGGTGGGGGTGGTCTGGGGTGCCCGTCAGCTGGGGCGTCCGCTCCCGGGGCGCGTGCCGGGGATTGACCTCGCGGGTCGGCTGTGCCGCGAGGCGGCACGGCGCGGGTGGCGGATTTACCTTCTCGGCGGCGCCCCCGGGGTGGCCCTGGCGGCGGCCGAACGTTTGCGGGTCCAGCACCCCGGGATCCAGGTCGTCGGCGCGGCCCCCGGCTATTTTGCCCCCGCGGACGAATTGGCGGTGCTGGCCGCCATTCGCGGTGCCGCCCCGACGCTCTTGCTGGCCGGGCTCGGCAGCCCTCAGCAGGAGCAGTGGCTCGACCGTCACCTCGACGTCCTCGGCGTCCCCGTGGCGATCGGCGTGGGGGGGACGCTCGACGTGTGGGGGGGACGGGTCCGCCGCGCGCCGGTCCCGGTGCAGCGGCTGGGACTGGAATGGTGCTACCGGCTCATTCGCCAGCCCGGCCGCGCCGGCCGCCAAACCGCGATCCCGCGGTTTGTGATGGCTGTTTGGCAAGAGCGCCGCCGCACCGCGCGACGCTGAGCGCAGGGGAGGAGTTCTGAGACGGGTCATGGAATAGGGGCGGACACCCGGCCGGGTTCTCGGCAGTAGGGCTAGGAGCAGAGACGGCATGGGGGAGTTCCTCAAGGTCTCAGCCGACTCAAAGCCGAAGGCCGTTGCCGGGGCCCTGGCCGCCGTGTTGCGGGAAAAGGGATCGGTGGAGATCCAGGCGATCGGGGCCGGGGCGGTCAACCAGGCCGTCAAGGCGATCGCGATCAGCCGAGGGTTCGTAGCTCCGAACGGCATCGATCTCATCGCCATTCCCGCGTTCACCAAGGTCGTGATCGACGGGGAGGAACGCACGGCGATCCGGTTCATGGTGCAGGCCCGCTGAAGATCTTCTGCGGCACCGCCAACCGAGCGCTCGGCCAGGAGGTGGCCTCCGAGCTCGAATTGCCGCTGGGACGCGTCACCATCCAGCGATTCGAGGATGGGGAGATCTACGCTCGATTCGAGGAGAGCGTCCGCGGCGAGGACACCTTCGTGATTCAGCCCACCTGCCCTCCGGTCAACGAGAACCTGATGGAACTGCTGGTGATGGTGGATGCGCTGCGCCGGGCCTCGGCCGGGCGGATCACGGCGGTCATCCCGTACTACGGGTACGCGCGTCAGGATAAGAAGCACGCGCCCCGGGAACCGATCACGGGGCGGCTCGTGGCCGACCTCCTCCAGAGCGCGGGGGTGCATCGGATCCTCGCGCTCGACCTGGACGCCGATCAGATCGAGGGGTTCTTCAACATCCCGGTGGACCATTTGCGTGCGCTGCCGCTGTTTGCGGAATACCTCCAGCATCAGGCACTGGCCTCGGCGGTGGTGGTCGCGCCCGATGACGGCGCCGTCAAGATCGCCTACCGGCTCGCCGAGCGGCTGCGGCTTCCGCTGGCCGTGGTGTTCCAACGGCGGCCGACCCCCGACGTGAAGCAGACGGTCCAGGTGGTCGGTGAGGTGGAGGGCCGCATTCCCATCCTGATCGACCGCATCGTGTCGACCGGCGGCACCATCGCCAGCGCCTTGGACGCCTTGACGCGGCACGGGGCGCGCCCCGAGGCCTACGTGTGCGCGACCCACGCCGTGCTCGTCGGGTCCGTCTCGGAGACGCTGGAGCGCGAGGACGTTCGGGAGTTCGCCTTCACCAACAGCATCCCGGTGGCCCCCGAGATCGCGGACGACCGGATCCGGATCCTTTCCGCCGCGCCGCTGCTGGCCCGCGCGATGCGGAACATCAACCTCAACCAGTCGGTGAGCACGCTCTTCAGCTAGCGGCGTCCCCCACCGGCGCGCCGACCGGCGCGGTTTGCAGGCGCGCGAGGTCGTGTGTTACCCTGGCATCATGACGGTCCGCACCCGGTACGCCCCGAGCCCGACCGGGTATCTCCACGTCGGCGGCGCCTGGATGGCATTCTTCAACTGGCTGTTCGCCCGCCACAGCCGGGGGGAGTTTGTCATCCGGATCGAGGACACGGATCGGAGCCGGTCCACCGAGGAGTTCGAGGCCGCGATCATCCAGGATCTGCGGTGGCTCGGCCTCGACTGGGATGAGGGCCCGGATGTGGGCGGTGCCGCCGGCCCGTACCGCCAGACGGAGCGGACCGCGCTCTACCGGGCGCACGCCGAGGATCTCGTCGCCAGGGGGGCGGCCTACCCGTGCTACTGTACCCGTGAGGAGCTCGAGGCGGATCGGGAGCGCGCCGTGGCCGAGCACCGCGCGTACCGCTACGTCGGCCGGTGCCGGGGGCTGTCCCCGGCGGACCGCCGGCAGCGCGAAACCGAAGGGCGGGTATCGACGCTGCGGTTCCGCATTCCCGACGGGCACCCGCCGATCGTGGTCCAGGATCTCGTGCTTGGCCGCATCGAGTTCGCCCCGGCTGATCTCGATGACTTCATCATCCAGCGCTCGGACGGCACCCCGCTGTACAACTTCGCCAACGTCGTCGACGATCACGGGATGCAGATCACCGACATCGTGCGCGGGTCGGAGCACCTCTCGAACACGCCCCGCCAGTTCCTCATCTACGAGGCATATGCATGGCAGGTGCCGCGCGTCGCCCACCTGCCGGTCCTCCTGGGGATCGACCGGAAGAAGCTCAGCAAGCGCCACGGGGACACCTCGGTCCGCGACTACGCCGCGCAGGGGTATCTGCCGGAGGCGCTGGTGAACTTTTTTGCCCTGATGGGATGGTACCCGGAGGACGGCCGCGAACTTTTCACCCCCCGCGAACTGGTCGAGCGGTTTCGGATCGAGGAGATGGGGAAGAGCGGGGCGGTCTTCGACATCCAAAAGCTGAACTGGATGAACGGCGTCTACATGCAGGCCGCGATCCGCGAGGCCCCGGATCGAGTGATCGATCTTGTGATCGCCTGCCTGAGGGACGACCACCTCCTCGACGGAGAGGTCGGCCCCGCAACCCGCGCGTACGTGGGCCGCGTGGTCGAGATTCTGGGCGAGCGCCTGCGGCTGCCGAAGGATGTTGTGGTGTACGGGGACTTCTTCTTTCGAGAGGTTGCCTACGACCCCCAGGCCGTCTCAAAGCATCTCGGCGCACCCGGAGCCGCCGATCTGCTCCGGCGAGCCCGCGAGACCTTCGCGGCGCTCGACCCGTGGAATCTCTCAACGATCGAAGCGGGGGTGCGCGGGGTGGCCGAGCGCTTGGGGATCCCGGCGAAGGCGGTGATCCATCCGCTGCGGGTTGCCTTGACCGGCAAGACCGTCGGGCCGGGGTTGTTTGAATTGATCGATGTGCTGGGGAAACAGCGGGTCCTGGAGCGGCTGGACCGGGCGGTTGAACTGGTCGGGGTGTCCGATGCGCCGGCTTCGGGGAGTTGAGGGCGGGACCGGTCCGCGGTTACTCGTCGACGGAAGGAATCGACCGCCCCGCCCCTGATGTCAGCCATTCCAGGTGACCGCACGCGAAGCACAGCCAGGCATCGGGGTCGCGGTCCTCATAGAGGAACATCGGGTGCATCTCCCCACGGCACTTCGGACAGGGGAGGGTGGCATCGCGGATCTCGTCGGGCGTTGGCGCATCCGCCATCGCTTGCTCCTGGTCTGATCGTCCCACTCGTGGGCAGACGGGACAACCCCATGGTATCATACGGCGCACGCCCGCTCCACCGGACCCCGCGTGCGTTCGCGTTGACACTGGTCTTTGGGCCTCAGTATAATGAGGACGCTTCGCCGCCGTTGGGGGATCGTCTAGCGGTAGGACGACGGGCTCTGGACCCGTTAGCGGGGGTTCGAATCCTCCTCCCCCAGCCACCAAAACGCCGATTAGTTGACCCTCCCCGGCCCGCCGCGAGCGTCAGCACCCCCGCGAGCGTCCCGGCGACCTCCGCTTCCAGATGGCCCCCGACCGGGTGGAGCGTGACCGTCGTCTGGAACCCGGCGAGGACGGCCTTGGCGCGGTCCACATCTTCGACGGCGAGCAGGGTGTCGAGGTCTGAGAGGACCTCCCGCACGAGATCGGGGAGCCGCTCCAGCGCGGCCGCGACCCGTGCTGAGTCACCGTCTTCGGGGACACCGGTGGCCGCCACTAACTCGTCCCGTCGCCGTTGGGCCTCTTCGAGCATCCCCAGCAGGGTCGACGTCGCCTTGCCGAGGCGCACGGCCTGCTTGACGTGCTCGATCTCCCGCTCGATCCCGCGCAGCGCCTTGGCTTGGTTCTGGGAGGGCCCTGAGACGCGGCGCCCGAGGGCACGCACCCGGTTCGTGAAGGCCGCGAGGTGCTCCTCACCGCAGAGGCGGTCGCGGAGGATCTCAAGGACGGCCCGCTCAAGGCGCCGCCGCGAGATGGTCAGGTGGTTCGCACAGGCCACCTCGCCCCGGTTGCGGAAGGTCCCGCACCGATAGGAGTGTCGCGTGGCGATGGTGTAGTTCCCGCCGCACACCGCGCACTTGACGAACCCGCTGAGCAGGTACTTCCGGCGGCCGTCGCGCTCGCACGCCGTCGGGGCCACCCGCTGCGCCGCGAGCCACGCCTGGGCCCGGTCCCAGAGATTCTGTGGGACGATGCGCAACGTCGAGTCCTTCACCTCGATCCAGTCGCCCATCGGCCGCAGCCGATACGCCTCCCTACGGGTCTCCGGGTTGCGCAGCCACTTCGAGCGGTTCCACAGGACCGTCCCGGTATAGATCGGGTTGTGCAGGATGCCTTTTCGGAGTTGTCGGTGTGCGGTGATCGCCGTGTAACTCCATGTCGTGCATTGGCGCTTCGCCCGCCCCTGCCACCGCGCGCCCGGCGGGGCGATCCCGTCCCGGTTCAGGATCTTGGCGACCTCGCGGGCCAAGTGGGGGCGCCCGTCCTCATCGCCGACGTAGAGGCGGAAGATCTTCCTCACGACCTCGGCCTCGGGCTCGTAGACCACGCGCCGGTGGCCCAGGACCCGAACGATCTGTCCTCGGTCGTCGAGGACGGGTTCGCTGCGGTAGCCGTAGGGGAGGCCACCCGCGCTGTACCCTGCCCGAACCCGACCCTCCAGGCCCCGCCAGGTCTTCTCGGCGAGGTCCCGCCTGAACTCCTCGTTCATCACGCCTTTGATCCCGTAGACGAACCGAGAGGTCTTGGCGTTCGCCAGCGTATCGACACCGTCCGATCTACTCACGAACCCAACGCCGAGGAACTCTAGCACCTTGAAGGCCATCTACGCGTCAACGCTGTCGCGGCTGAGGCGCGAGGTGTCGTCAACCAGGAGCACATCAAACTCCCGCCGCTTCGCCGCCGCCATCATGGTCCGGTACCCCGGCCGCTGGTCCTCGCCGAGCGCGCCGCTGAGCGCGGCGTCGCTGAACTCGTTCACCACGATCCAGCCGCGCTGATCTGCCTCCTGACGACATAGGCGGATCTGGTCGTCGATCGACGATGCCCGCTGGTTCTCCGAACTGTACCGCGCATAGATCGCCGCTCTCATCTCATTCCCCCTTCACAAGCCGGCCTGCTGCTCTTGCCGCAGGAAGTCCTCGACCTTCACGTCGTTGATCGGCACACGGACGTGGTGCGCCAGCGCATAGGCCGCGAAGTTGTCCATCAGGGATTGGAACCCGTTCCAGAGATCGTCGCCGTTGGTAGCGCGGTCCTTGCGGACGAAGCCGTGCAGCGCAACCCAGTAGTGCAGGCCCCAGTGGTAGAAGAACTCAAACGCCATGGCGGTGTCGATGTGCTTGCGATCGTGCATGGTCGCCAAGGACTCGAAGAAGTTGGGCACCTCGTCGCCGATCACGGCGAACGTGGAATCCTGCATGACGGCATCGGCTTTGTACGCACCGCTGCCCAGTAGATGCCCGGCGAGCGCGCGCCGCCGCGCCATCATTTCAGAAGTCTCGAAGCGCTGCTCGTAGTCCAGCAGCAGCCGCATCTTGAGGTCCTCGTGCATCATCCGCAACTGTTCGCGGGCCGTCCGATGCTGTTCGGCGATGGCCTGCCGGGCAATGGTGCCCTGCCAGATCGCGACACCGAGAGCCAGGACCGCCGCCGCAGCGATGATGACCTGGGCCACGTCGACGATTTCTTTCAGCATGGCGTCATCTCCGTGCGGGTCTACTTGAGGATTAAAAAGACGAAAAGGACCCACATGGATCCAGTATGCTTCTCGAGAAGCATGGGCGTCAATGCCTCTCCGGAGCGTTTGCCGACCATGCTCACCGGGAGGTATACTTCACTCGTGACGCGCAAGAGGAAGAATCCGCACGCCCAGGCGCTCTCCCGCCTCGCCCAGAAGGCCCGGACACGGGCGCTGTCCCCCGAACGCCGCTCGGAGATTGCCCGCAAGGCCGCCCGGGCTCGGTGGAAACGGGCGAAAGAGACAAGATAGGCGGAGGTGCAAGAGTGTCTCACCAGCGCGATCTCATAGGGCCCCTCGCATTGCTTGTGATCGGCGTGATCCTGCTGCTTCGCAACCTCGGCTACCTCCCGGCCTCTTTGGACCAATGGTGGCCGGTGGTCCTGATCGTGATCGGTCTGGGAATTATCCTCCGTCGATCCAGTCCGGACGAGATGGTGCTCCCGAAAGAACCAAGCCCCGCCGCGCCGGGTTCCGCACGGCAGCCGGGGACCATGAAGGGACGCCGCCATTCTACGACCGGTGGCTTGATCTTGATCGGCCTTGGGTTAGCGTTCCTCGCCAGTAATCTGTTCGGCGGTCGGAGCACCGGCGCGCTAGTCATGATCGCCCTGGGACTTGCGCTCCTCATCGGCCGTATCTGGTAGGGGCCCAGCGGAGAGCGGACAAGCCCGAGGGTGCGAGAACCACCCACGCGCTGGCCCAGTCCTCCGGGGCGACCGAAATGAGATGCTCGCGCTGATGCTGTCACTCCCACTCGTGCGCTTCTTGCTATGGATGATCGCTGCGGTGGTCATCGCCATCGCCCGAGTCCATCCGGAGATTCACCGCTTTCTCCTGGTGATTTCGTCCGGCCTGACAGTCGATCGCTTTCGCCAAATCATCGCACCGTGGGGGCCATGGGCAGCGGGGGCATCCATTCTTATCATGGTCGTGCAGACATTTCTTCCACTACCCGCCGACCTCTTGATCATGGCCAACGGCGCTGCGTTCGGGATCTGGGAAGGCCTCGTCGTATCCATCATCGGAGCGGTCCTGAGCGGGTGCGTCGCTTTCGGGCTCGGGCGGATCTTGGGACGTGGCGTTGCCCTCCGTATCATGCCCGCGTCACTCGTAGATTGGGTAGGCGACATTGCGGCTCACGGAGCCTGGATGGCCGTCCTGTTGCTCCAGTTCATCCCGCTCATTCCTTTCAGCCTGCTGAACTTTCTCTTGGGGCTGACCCGGCTGTCGTGGATGACCTTCCTTTGGACGCTTGCCGCGAGCATCCTGCCCGCCGACGTGATCCTTGTTATGCTCGGGCGCGGGGTGGGGGAGGGGCACAGCGCCGTGCCGTGGGCGCTCGCCGCGTTGGGGCTGCTCACCATCGCGAGCGTGACCCTTCGGTCCCGGCTCGCACGTGTGTGGCAAGCCCCGCAGATGCCGCCGGTAGTCGACCGACCAGGACGCCGGGTCCCGCCCGCCAGTCTCGATCTGCATGACCCTGGAGGGAGGGACCCCAGGGGGTGACCGAGGGGCGCTCGCGCCAGCGGGCGTCGGCGACCGCGACCGCCGCCTCCTTCCAAGCCGTCATCGCTCAGCGTCGCCGGTGCACCTCGTTCGTGTATTGGGTGTAAAGGCTCGGGTCGCGCTTGAAGACCTCGACGAACGCCTGGGCCTCGGTCAACCGGCCGCCGCTCGACTTGGCCAATTCCTTGGCCATTGAGCGCGCCTTCCGCTCCGCCCGCGACTTCCCGGCTGCCTCTGCCCCGTCGCCGTCATCCCTGTTCCCGCCGACGGCGTCGAGCACGTCAGACGCCATGTCCTTATCCCACTTGGCCACAAGTAGACAGCGAAACGTGGAGCACCCTCGATCCAGCGGCACCAATGTGCTGGTGGTTCATGAGCTTCTGATCGATGCGGCCAGCGCCTTGATCATCCCCAGGGTTTGCCCGAGTCGGGCTCCGACGGTCCTCGCAAAAGGCAGCATCTCATCCGTGAACACCCTCGTGCCGGACGTCATGGCGAGTGCGCCGAGGCACGCGGTGTCGTTGAGAATTGGGGCGATAAGCGCCGTCTGGTCCGACCGCTCGCTGGGACGTATGACCTCCTCTGGCATGGTGAAGGAGAAAATCAGAGCGGGCGTTTGCTCTTGGATCAAGCGATGGAGCACCTCAGCGTGGCCGAAGAAGTCGCCTATGGCCTGCTCGGCCGAATACGGAAACCCACAGTGCGCTCGGGGCAGAAGGGCCCCATCAGACCCGAGCAAGTAAATGATCCCCTTGGACACACCCACCGTATGCAGGATCCGGTCAAGTATCTCATCCAGGATCTCATCCACGGAGCCTTGCTTGAGCCCACCCAAGAAAGCCGAAAGAACGGCCATCTCAGCTTCTCGCCGCATCAATCGTTCCCGGATGTTCGCATTGAGATTCACTTGCCGATTGAGTTGCTGTCCAAGCCGTTGCGCGTAGCTCTCTCTCAGTTCGGACGTGAGGGCGGTCGCTGGCGGTGGTGTCATGCTCAGGGCGGCGGTCACGGCATTAATAATCGACTCGTACCCTGGTGACATCACCACCAACTCACTGGCTCCCACTTCACGCGCGAATTGACGGTCGGTGTCGTCGCCTAACGCTAAGGAGAAGAGCACCACCGGGACAGCGGCGAGCACAGGATCCTTTCGTATCGTCAGACAGAATTGAAAGCCGTCCATCTGCTGCAGCAAGATGTCGGCCAGGATCAGATCGGGCGGAGACTCACGGGCGTAGGCGAGCGCTTGGGTCACATCCGAGCAGTGTGCAACGGCGAACCCCGCGCGCACCAACCGGCCTTTGATCAGGTTGAGGATGATCGGATCCTGATCTACGACAAGGAGTCGTTGCCCCACTCCAACCCGTTCGTGGCTGTCCTTCGTCGGCAGGTAGGTTTCGATGGTCTCGAGGAGGAGCGCTGGCACGATCGGTTTGAAAAGGTAATCGGTGAACCCGACCTCGATGCTCCGCGCCTCTTCGAGCCTTGTCATGACCCCCGAATAGGCGATGACTGGCATCTCTGCGCCGCCTGGGAGGGTTCGAAGCTTCTGAATAACCTCAAATCCGTCGATGTCCGGAAGGGCCAGATCTAGAATGACGAGGTCGGGGTGATGTGCCATCTGCTTGAGAGCGGAGCGTCCGTCCCGAGCTTGAAGCACGGCGTACCCGGCCTTCTCCAACGCCACCCGGACGATTTTCAGACCATTGGGGTGGTCTTCAGCGACCAATACAGTATATGGTTTCTGATCGACAGACGGTTCGGGCGATGTACTTGAATACTGTCGCTCCAAGGCGAGGTCACCTCCCACGAGTTTCCGAGGACCAGTGAAAAATGTTTCGACTGGTCTACCTGTGGTCGGTCGTGCCGCCGAAGGTGGCAGCACCTCCCACCTCGTCCCCCAGCCATGTTCCCCCGGGCATGTAGCCCATGGGCCTGGGATGTTCAGGAGCCTCGTTTCTAGACGTGCTCCTTGACTAACCCCGTTGGTAACTCATATGAGTACCCGCGATAAGATCTCCTCAGACCTCAGCGAGCCTTCCCCGGCGCGAGCCGAGCCCCCTCAGCCGACGTCAGAAGGGGCTAAACCGTCAGCGGCACGCGCACCGTGAGCGATTCTCCCAGGTCAACAAGTGGAGGAATCGGGCTCCCCCAGCCAACGTTTTTGACCTGCGATCGACCCGAGTAGGGGAAAGATCCCTTCTAGTTTCCCCGTGATCTCGACCTCGAGGTGATCCCCGCAGGGGTGCAGCGTGACCTTGGTGTCGAGCGCGCTCAGGATCTGCTTGCCCCGCTCGATCTGATGATCGGCGAGCAGGGCGTCGAGATCCGTGAAGCGCTCTGCCACCAGCTCCGGCAGCTGGTCAAGCACGCGCGCGAGACGCTCGGGCACCCCGCTACTGTTCCCGCCGTCGGCGGCCGAGAGGGTCGCGAGGCGGCGCTCGGCATCCTCCAGCATCTCGAGCAGGGTCGAGGTCGCTTTCCCAAGGCGCACCGCCTGCTTCACGTGCTCGATCTCCCGCTCGATCCGGCGCCGCTCCTTGGTCCGGTTCTCGCTCCGCGTCTCCAGGGCGTGCCGGCGGGCGCGCTCCACGAGGGCCTCGCGCACCCGGTCGGTGATCGCACGAATTCGCTCCTCGGTGTAGAGGCGGGTGCGCAGCGCCCCGAGCACGGTCGCCTCCAACCGCCGGCGGGAGACGGCGAGCGAGTTCGAGCACCCGACGGGCCCGCGGCTCTTGAACGTGCCGCAGCGGTAGCTGTGCCGCGTCGTGATGATGTAGTTCCAGCCGCAGGTCGCGCACTTCACGAACCCGCTGAGGAGATAGCGGTGCTGCGCCGGGGCCATCGGTTTCCCGCCGATGCGGCACGCGGCCATGCGCGCGCGGGCGCGGTCCCAGAGGTCCTGCGGGACGATGCGCAGCTCGGGGGCATCGATCTCGACCCACTCGTCCGGCCGGCGGAGCTGGTAGGTCTCGCGCTTGGTCACGGGGTGCCGGAGCCAGCGCGTCTTGTTCCAGACGTGCTTGCCGACGTAGAGGGGGTTGTGCAGGATCCCCTTGCACAGGCTCCGGTGCGCGGTGATCGCGGTGAAGCCACACGTCGCGCACTGGCGGGTCGTCTTGCCCTGCCGGCGGGCGCCGGCGGGCGGGATCCCGTCCAGATTTAGCGCATGCGCGATCTCGCGGGCGGAGTGGGGGTGCCCGCCCTCGTCGCCGACATAGAGCCGGAAAATTCTCCTCACGACCTCGGCCTCCGGCTCGTGGATCACGCGCTTGTGCCCCACGACCTGGCCGCGGCCGTCCAGTACAGCCTCCGACCGGTAGCCGTAGGGTAATCCGCCCGCGCTGTAGCCGGCCCGCACGCGCCCCTCGAGGCCGCGCCAGGTCTTCTCGCCGAGGTCGCGGAGGAATTCCTCGTTCATGGCCGACTTGATCCCGTACAGCAGGCGGGAGCTCTTGCCGTTGGCCACGGTGTCGATGCCGTCGGCGCGCGCGACGAACTTGACGCCGAGGAAGTCGAGCATGCGCAGCGTGACCGTGGCGTCCGCGCTATCGCGGCTGAGGCGCGAGCTATCGTCGACCACGAGCACGTCGAACTCCCGGCGCGACGCCGCGGCCATCATCTCCCGAAACCCCACCCGCTGGTCCTCACCGAGGGCGCCGCTGAGCGCCTCGTCCTTCTAGGTCGACACGACCGTCCAGCCGCGCCGCTCGGCCTCAGCCTTGCACAGGCGGATCTGGTCCTCGATCGACGACGCCCGCTGGTTCTCGCTGGAGTACCTTGC
Organism: bacterium; assembly: GCA_035307765.1. Taxonomy (NCBI): domain Bacteria; species bacterium. Next base: position 26,707 of record DATGHU010000021.1, read on the forward strand.
GTAGATCGCCGCCCTCATTCTCCGCCCCCCCTTTTGTATGCTCCATGGCGGTTCGTCACCTCTTCGCGGCCAGCGCCCGTTGCGCAACATATTGTACCGTCGCTTCAGTTACTTGGAGCACAAAACTCGCGTCTTCACGCGAGGGCAGGGGTGGATGGCTCCCTGGGCGGGAAGTCACGTTGAAGAAGGCTTCAAGAAGTGATGCTAACGCATCGACGAACGCTGCCTCGTGCTGATTGAATATCCCCTGCTTCACCAACGCCTGTTTCCCTTTAGCAAAATTCGTTGTCCCTGTGATGGTGCGGATCAGGCTCTCGATGGCGTTCCTGCAATTGGTTTTGACGTCGCCCATCGCTTCGGCAGTACCCTCTTCGAAACGTCGCCTGGCGTTGGTGAGATAAGTGACGGCCTCGGTGATGCCCAACTTTGATGAGAGCTCGTGCAGCATGATGATGTCCCGTGTCAATCGCTGAGCAACTGCCTCGACGGCATCCCTTCTGATCTTCCCGGTCGCGTTGACTGCTGTTCGAGGAAACGCAATCAAAAAAGGATTCTGGAAGCCGAATTCGCGCTGCACCTCCCTCATGACGATCTGGGGGTCGACGTCCGATTGATTCCTGGCATCTTTGTATCTCAGGCTGGCGGTATCTCCCGATGCAGGATCGCCGACAATTACCACCACCATCGGTCCATACCATACGTAGCGATGATGGGGATGCTCCCACTGCAGTCTTGTCCTACTCAACCCATGAGACTTCAGCTGAGTCTGCGCAGCTTGGATGACCACATTCATAAAGTCTTCGAGCGCCTCCCGGTCGGGAGCGGGCAAATCACTATGGTCGTAAGCCATGCTGGGTCGCCACATACTATCACTCCAAGTCAATTTTCTAGTCGCGCAAGACGAGTATACCATACTCACCGAAGAGTATACAGGCGAACACGCTCACCGGTGTGTAGTATAATACGCTCATGAGACGACGCCGGAAGGACCCCCACGCAGTCGCGATGGCACGTAAGGCGGCGAAAGCTCGGATGGTGAAGATCCCGCCCGAGCGACGTGCGGAGATCGCAAGGCACGCGGTCATGATGCGCTGGAAACGGGCGAAAGCGGGGCGGGCGTAGGGGGGGCTGTAGAGCTCCCGCCTGCCTTGAGTGTACATTACTAGAAACTGAGTCCAGGAAAACACGCTTTGGATTCTTATGGGTGGGGGAGAAGCCTGGCAAATGGTCGTGCCAAGTACAGTAAGCGATTCAAGGGGGGCATCATCATGGACATCTCGCTCTTGATCCTTCGGCTCGTGATCGGGCTCTTCGTTGCCGGCCATGGCACGCAGAAGCTCTTCGGGTGGTTTGAAGGGCACGGGCTGAAGGGTACGGCGGGCTGGCTCGGATCGATGGGCCTTCGGCCCGCAGGCGTCTGGGCGTTCCTGGCCGGCCTCGCCGAGTTCGGCGGAGGCGTACTGTTCGCTCTTGGTCTCGCGAGCCCACTGGGCGCGCTCGGGATCAGTGCCGCCATGGTGGTCGCGATCACGGGGGTGCACTGGCCGAAGGTATGGGCGGCCAAGGGTGGCTTTGAACTCCCCTTGATCAACCTCGCGGTCGCGGCGGCGGTGGGGATCGCGGGACCCGGTGGGTTCTCCCTAGACCAGCAGTTCGGGACGGCCCTTCCAGGGCCGGCCGCGCGTGTGGTCACCGTGCTCGTGGTTCTCGGCTGGCTCGCTGTCTTGACGATGAAGGCCGTGCGACCGGCGACCAACAACCCTTCCCACTAAGCGATCGGCCGGTGACTCCTACCGCTGCCCGACCTAATGAGCCGCCCCTTTCCAAGTGCCCGACTAAAGATTGAGCGGGCATACTACCATCTGGACTGCCTTGAACAGAAGATCCGTTTGTTCTCCGCCAGCCCATCTTCCCGATGCTCTCCTCCCCCTCTCCGAAGCTTGCGAGGTCTCGGTTGGAGGTTCCGGAGGTAGAGTGGTGACCCTCTTTTCATGGAGGACGCCTCCTCCAGTGTTAACACTAGATCGAAACAGTACAACCCTAGAGTGTGATCCCCGCCCGCCCCAGGATGGAGCGGATGCGCGTGCGCTGCGCGTCTGCGATGGTCAAGCGTTCCCCGAAATCCTCCCCGATCGGCGTGGTTGCGTCGATGCCGACCTTGGTGACGGTGTGATCGCCGGGGTCTGAGGTGGGGTCAAGCACCGCACCCATCGCGCCGGGGATTAGGATGAGACCTTTCTCCGCCCGCGTCCGGGTCAGGACCGCCCAGATGACATCCGAGAGATTGAAGATGTCGACGTCGTCGTCGACGACGATCGCCCATTTCATATAATACTCCGTCCCGAACGTGCTCATCATCGCCTGCTGCGGCTGGCCTTCTGCGGTCTTTTTCATAGAGATGATCGCCATCAGCGCACCGACCCCGGCCGTCGGCACGTGGACGGCCCTTACATTGGGCAGGTTGCGGCGCAGGGCGTTTAGGATCTCCGCCTCGCGGCTGATGGAGCCCACGAGGATGTGGTCGGCCGCCGTTCCGGATGCGATGCTGTGAAACATCGCATCACGCCGCATCTGCACGCACTTCGCCACGAAGACGTTCTGCGTGCTGCGATGGGACGCATAACCGGTGAACTCGCCGAAGGGGCCTTCGGGTTCGCGCACCTCGTTCAAGATCTCCCCTTCGATCACGATCTCGGCACCCACAGGTACCTCGAGGTCCACCGTTCGGCAGCGGGCGACGCGATAGGGCGCGCCGAAGAGTCCGCCGATGATCTCGTATTTCCTCACTTGAGACGGATAATGGTAGGCCATCGAGCCCATGTAGTGGAGCGGATGGACGCCGAGGACGACTACAGCGGGAAGAGACCGGCCGCGGGCCTCTGCGCGGCGGTGGAACTCGTACATGCGCCGCCGGGAATGCAGCGAAACGCCCAACCGGTTCTTATCCTTCAGCATCAGCCGGTGGAAGCCGGTCGTGTCGACGCCGGTCTCGGGATCGCGCGCCACGATCTGGCCGGCCGTGATGTACGGTGCCGCGTCGACCGCGAAGTGCCGGGGGATGGGGAGCCGCGTCAGGTCGATGTCTTCCCCTTCCCACACCGCGTCGTGCCACGGCGCGCGGTCGACGAGCTCCACGGGCTGATAGTGCTGACAGCGCTCGCGATAGGCGGTCGCCACTTCGTCGGGCCGCACTCCCAGGGCCGCGGCGAGCAGCTTGCGATTGCCCGCGAGGTTTGTGACGACGGGCAGCGGCGAGCCCTCCACGTGCTCAAAGATCATCACCGGGCTTTTGCCGGCGCGCGCGAGCTCGAATACGGCCGAAGTGATGTCGAGATCTCGGCGTACCGGCGCGGAGATCCGCACGATCTCGTCGGGATAGTCGGACTCGACCATCTCGAGATACGCCCGCATGCTTTGATCGTCTGACGAACCCATCGTTCTTGGAAATCCCCTTACTTCAGGTTGTGAAGGTCCCGAACTGCGGGGCCGAAGGGCAACTTGGCGGCGCTAAGAGACTCGCTCATGACGAAGTTCGCGGTCCGCACGGCGGCGTAGTGGCCTGGAGGGAGGAGTGCGCGAGGCTCCGGAACAGTTTGTGCGTGCGGTATCAGCAGCGCCCGATCCCATTTCCCGCGGCTCCGCAATCTTCCGCTGGACCCTGACCTCCTCCTAAGTCCGGCCCGCACCAACACCTGGGCATACTCCCGAATTTCCATCTGTGGTTGAAGTCAAGACGAAGCAGGTGTTCGCCGACGGCTCATCACATCCTCTTCTTCTCGAGCGTCTGCAGTTGGCCGCCGAGTGACGTCCTTTAGACACTGCAGTCGGCACGAGACTCCTCCAAAAGTTGCACGCCACCCATGAGGGCCTCCGGCTGACCTCGTCACGTCCGCTCCGTCATCGAGAGGGAGGCCGGGTCAACGCTCGGCCACATAATTTGTGCTCCGGCCGTGGCCGGGTAGCCTCCGGATGCAGATCTTTTCATAATTTCTTCACGAGATTTTCACCGGGACCGTTTACCATGACTGTGGTGGTACTCGGACCAATCGGGACACCCGCGGGTCGCGTGATCGGGCGGATGCCGCGTATCCCAGCGCGAAAGGAGAAACACATGGGTTGCAAATGGAAGGGCTGGACGCGGTTACAGTGGCGGGACGGCGTGCCTGGACGCCGCGTGATTCCTCCGATGCTGGCGCTGTTGCTGGCGGCCTGGATACCCTTCGGCAGCGTGCTCTGGATGGCGCCCGTCCACGCGGCGGCGGCGGTTTCGGCCGCAGTAGGCGTCGAGCGGTTCGTGATTGATCCGTCGGCATCGGAGGCGCTCTACCACGTCGGCGAAACGTTCTTCAATAGGAACAACCAGTTCAAGGTCGCGGTCGGCACCACGCACGGGATCCAGGGCCAGATCCTGATCGATCGGGTCCATCCGTTGCAGAGCCGGATCGGGCCGATCAGTGTGGACATCAGTCAGCTCACTTCGGACAGCCGCCGGCGCGACCGGGAGATCCGAAGCCAGTGGCTCGAATCATCGCGATATCCGACCGCGGTGTTCACCCCGACCGCGATCGATGGACTCCCAGGCGCCTATGTGGATGGCCGCGCGATCCCTGTCAGGATTGCCGGAAGCCTCGAGGTCCATGGCGTTACCAAGCCGGTCCTCTTCGCGGGCACAGTCACGCTCAGCGGACAGACGCTGTCCGGTGACGCCACCGCGAGCGTTCTGATGACCGACTTCGGATTCGATCCGCCGTCCCTCCTGGGCTTTCTCCAGGCGCAGAACAAGGTGGAACTGGAGATCCAATTTACTGCGCACCCCGGGCAGTAGCAGACGCGCCTCCGGCGCACGCGCCGTGTGAGACAGAAGGGGCCGTCCTGGCAGCACGGTGGTCCTCATCGACGGCGATTGAGAGCGTCGCCGAGCCACTCATCTTCCCCGGAGAGGAGGGAGGCGAATGAGCGTGTATCCACAGGGCGGACAAATGTGTGTGTGCGGCGCCGAGTTGCAGCGGTTGGGGGAGGGGGAACATTTTGAGGTCCCGCTCACACACGCGACGCTCGAGCATAGGGCGGGGATTGAGGTGGAGGTATTTCGCTGCCCGACGTGTCGCCGAATTGAGTTTTTCCAAGTGGGAGGCGGACCAGAAGCCATCGTACGTTACGGCGGCTGAGCCGAGGCGGTCAAAGACTGTCGCCATCGTCGTCACTTCCGTCGGCTTCGTCGTGGTTGTCGCGGGGAGGGACGGCCGATAGCCGTGCCTTCATCACGGCTCCACTTCCAGTTAGCGCGGACTCCCGGTACCACGTTGCCGCTCCCACCGTCGGGGATCATGAGGATCGGGGTGCCGCTTCTCGCTCCAAGGAACGCCCCCGAGTAGCCGCCGAGGTCGCTGGCGACCATCTACCCGAGGGTCTCGGCCAATTGCCCGACCCAGCCGATGTCCCCCCCATGATAGTATGCAAGGCTGAGACGTCAGAGGGAGGAGGGCTAAAGCCGCGAGTGGCACGCGGACCCTGAGGGGGTCAAATGCCAGGAGAATAGCGCCACTGCGTCTAGCCGGGCGGCCAGCGGGGTACTCTCCCCAAGTGAAGGGGTGAGACGGAGGGCACGTTTGAGGTTTGGTGACGCGGAGGTCAAGGAGATGAGGAAGATCGTTTGGACGTGGTTGGCCATTACGCTGTGCTTGGCGGCCGTCCCCCTCGCCGCCCGGGCGCAGTCGATGGGTACATGTCTCGCGATTAGCAATACTTATGACGGGCAGGCCGTGTCCATTACCGTGGATGGCTGGGGGAGTGGCACGTGGGATTATGCCCCGTATGAGGGCATTTCGGGTTTGTCAGTCCACGGCGAACGGATTCACAGCGGTCTATCTAACGGGGCTTTCACCATCCACTGGACCGGGTCCCATACCGTGTCTTGGCAATGGGAAGGTGACTACACCGGTGAGAATGGCGGCGAATGTGCCGGGGAGTGGGTTGGATACATTCACTGAACTGAGAACAAGATTCTCAGTCCTGTGGCACGGCTGGGCGAATCGGGCTCACCCGGCCAAATATTGGCGGTCTATATGGATCCCACTTCCGGCAATCTAAGCGCAATCCCGGAGGGAGTCTTACAACAGGACATAAAGGTAGTTCGATCTTAATGCCTCAGTGCGTTTGAGACATGAGCTTCAGCCCTACCTCGCTACCCGTCGGTGCGTAGCGCTCGCGAAAACCATTCGAGGGACAACTGGATGCGCTCGAACAGGCGGCTTCCGTGTGTCCCGTCGTGCTCGACCGCCTCGTGCGCAATGCCGGCTGCGGCCAACGCCGCGCTTAGGATGCGGTGACCGTAGTGGAGGTCAAATTCGTCGCGGTACCCGACGTCCAGTCGAATGCCGCGCAGCTGGCGTAGCTGTTCGGTTCGGGACCGCCATGAGACTATCGGATCATAGCTGAGCCAGCGATCCCACAAGCCCTTGATGATCTGACCACTCGGGAACTCGATCGGCAAGTCGACGTAGAATGGGGGCTTGGTGACGTTCGGCGTATAACACGAAGCCAGCCCGTAGGCGAACCACGAGTCGAGGTTCCCGTTGATCGGCCCATTCGGCACCCCTGGATACACCGCGTTGTAGAATCGGTACAGCCAAGGTTTGTGCGTGAAGTCAAAATACGAATCGGCGGAGAGCAGCAGCATCGCCCCGAAAACGGTGGGGTTGCGGGAGCCGAGGTGCCACGCACCGAGCCCTCCGGACGAGATGCCGAAGACGCCGCGGCTGTCTCGTTCCGGTATCGTTCGATAGCGGCGATCCACGTAGGCTACGACGTCCTCAGTAACGTACCGCTCGAAGTTCCCGTTTACCGGAGAGTCCACCCACTGGCTGCATCCCCACCGGCTCCACCCATCCGGCATCGCCACGATCATCTCGGCCGCTCCGTGCCTTGTGATAGCCTCGCCGATGACGTCCTCGATGGATGGCCGAAAGCTGCCGCGCTCCACGAGCGGGCCGGCGATCCAGCTGGTCGCCCGCCGGCCGAAACCGTGGAGGAGATAGGCCACCGGGTAGCGGCGGCGTGAAGCACCGTACCCCGGGGGCAGATAGATGACGATATCTCGTCGGCTGGGGTCGCCGACCAGATTCCCGGCTAGGTGCTGGCTATCGATCTGTGAAACCTCGACCACGATGTTTGCCTCCTCCCGTTTGGTCCGATGAAGGACTTCGAGTCTGTGTATTGTGTGTATGGTATTCTGGATTCCCGGAGTCTTGACCCCGATATCTTCGCAGGCTGTTTGGACGCATTCACGTGCGGCGTGCCTCCGCATGACGAGTTTGCGATCGGTTTGGCGCAGTGGGTTGCCGCACTGGTCGAGATCCCCAATGACCAGGAAGCGGCGCTATTTCCGCGCGATCGCCAGTGGTTACTCCAGTGAACGGACCCGGAATAACATGATCAATACCGTGGTGCTCCCTCGGGGGGCGGCGGACTATGCCCTCCCGAGGTACTTCGCTTCTCGGATTTACCTAGCCCCTTGGCGGTTGGGAGGGTTATCCGTTCGCCATTTGTGTACAGTGTGGATGCAGTTCTCACAGTTGATCGCTCATTCTAAGTCCAATGGAGGTCGATGCCTGTTCCGCAGCGTGGCGAACCCAACCGAGTTTCCAGGAAGCGGACAAAGCCACTTCTCGCTCACGTCCAACCAGTGTCGCTCGATAACCCCCGCGAAAGGCACGATGTAGACTGATCCGGTCGAACTGCGAAAGGTCAGACGTTCTTCTGTAGACGGGGACCCCAAACAATTTGTAGATGTGAAAGACTTTTCGCTGCGTTTGATCGATGCCGACCCACACATTGGTCGTCAGGTGGATCAGTAGAAAGCAGACTGCAAACGAAGCCACTAAGAATCCCGCCACGATCGGCAAGCCACCAGAGGCCATTTGATCCAACGATCGAAAAACCGATGAGGTAAAGATTATGGGCATGAACATTGCCAATGATATAATCGTGCCCAACTCTCGTGTCACTTTATCGTAAATAGGATTTTCCACTCTAGTGCAATGTCCGAAATGTATTGATACTTAACGATGGCTGGTGTATGCTCCATGCATGAGCCGACCCGCCGCGCCCCTGACGGTCCTGGAGGCGCAACGTCGTGAGATTCACCGACACCTGCGCCAACGCACGCTGCCCATGGGACGAGCGCTCCGCCTGCGCGCCGTCTT
>DATGHU010000022.1 GCA_035307765.1 bacterium
GGGCGGCCAGATATCAGAGCGGACTCGTGGTCCATATTCGCGACGGCCTGCCCGTTGCTGGTGGTCCCTCGTGCCCCATGGCCCGGCTGTTCTATCGTAACGGTGGCCGGCGATGAGGCACCACCATTTTCATAACCGATATCAGAGTGATTACCGTCGCGAACCGCCTCGCTTCCAGGGCCAGGGCGCTCCCGTCGTGACCCGAAGAGGCGCATCGACCATGACATGAAAGACCCGACCGTCTTGACAGGCTCGTCCATATCAGTATCCCGAGTCAAAAATACGTTGCACTAATTCTAGCCTCGGGAGTCAATAAACCCATGGCGAAGTGGGCCAGATTTAATCAACGAATCACTGACTCGGGACACTAGCAAGATCTTCAGCAATCAGGCATTCTGCCGATCTTCCGCGCAGTGAAGACCGGATTCTCTCCAGCGTCAGCGAGACCGATCGGGAGCGGGACACCGGTCCCGCGTCATCCCCGTCCGATACCGGCGCCGCTGGCGGGATGTTGGCGCTCAGACCGATCGGATCTATTGAGATGGTACCCGAACAGGCGCAATCCGTTCAAAACCACCACGACGGTGCTGCCCTCGTGACCGACGACGCCGAACGCAAGCCGGAGCCCCGTAACGAAAACGGTTGTGATGAGCGCTGCGATGACAGCGAACGCAAACGTGAGGTTTTGTGCGATCACACGGCGCGTCTGGCGGCTGAGCCCGATCGCATACGGCAGCCGGCTGAGTCCCCCCATCAACACGACATCGGCGGTCTCCATCGCCGCGTCGGTGCCGGCCGCGCCCATCGCGATCCCGACGTCGGCCTCAGCGAGCGCCGGCGCATCGTTCACGCCATCCCCGATCATCGCGACGCCGCCTTCCCGGGCCACCGCCTTGATCGCCTCGACTTTTTGCTCCGGCAGGAGATCTCCTCGGGCATCATTCAAGCCCAACTGGCGAGCCACGGCCTGAACGGTCTGCGTGTGATCGCCCGACAGCACGATCATCCGTGTGATCCCCAGCGCCCTGAGGGCTTGGACTGCTGCGGCGGCCTCCGGCCGGACCGTGTCGGCGAGGGCGACGATGCCACGCGGCCGAGAATCAGCGACCAAGATCGGTGTCTTTCCCTCCTCGCGCAGGCGGCCCAACACAGCCCGGGGTTCGTCGGACAAGGGGATGCCCTCTTCCGCCAGGAACGCCTCGTTTCCCACCCGCACGAACACGCCGCCGACCATCCCACGAACACCGCGACCTGTCACGGCTTCGAAGGTCTCCGGCGCCGCCGGGGTGACTCCCCGGGCTCGGCACGCGTCGACCACCGCGTCGGCGAGCGCGTGTTCGGAGCGCTGCTCGAGCGCGGCAGCAGCCTCGAGGACCGCTCCCGCGTCGCCATCGAATGCCACCACATCGACGACGGTAGGATGGCCTTGGGTCAGCGTGCCAGTCTTGTCGAACACGACGGTATCGACGCTGGCCAACCTCTCGAGATAGGCCCCCCCCTTAAAGAGGACACCCCGCCGAGCCGCGTTCGCGATCGCCGAAAGCACCGTGGCCGGTGTTGAAATCACGACCGCGCACGGCGACGCCACGACCAGCAAGGTGATGGCCTTGTAGAACGCGGCGGAGCCCGGAACGCCAAGGCCCGCCAGCACGGCGTAGGTCGCCCCAGAGGCCAAGATCACCCCCACCGCGTACACCTGGCCGAACCGGTCAATGAGTCGTTGGGCTGGGACCTGCGCAGTCTGGGCCTGCTCGACTAATGCGATAATGCGCGCGAGCGTCGTGTCCTCCGGATTCTTGGTCACCCGAATGTCCAAGCTGCCGCGCTGGTTGATCGTACCCGCGAACACCGACGACCCGACCGTGACGTCCACGGGAATGGATTCCCCCGTGATCGGCGATTGGTCCAGGCTCGACCTTCCGTGCGTGACGACCCCGTCGGCGGGAAGCCGTTCCGCCGGCCGCACGATCACGAGGTCGCCGACCCGGAGGGTATCGGCGGGGACGGAGACTTCCCGGCCGTCCCGCCGGACGAGCGCTTCGAGCGGGCGCAGAGACATGAGCGATCGGATGGCTCGGCGCGTGCGCCCCATGATGTAGAACTCCAGGGCGTTACTGGACGAGAAGAGGACCAGCAGGATTGCACCTTCCGTCCACGCGCCTAGGTAGGCAGCACCGAGTGCCGCCAGCAGCATGAGGAAGTTGATGTCGACGCGACCCTGCCGCAAGGCCCCCCACGCCACAACGGCGCTGCCGGTCCCGCCGGCGAGGTAGGCGAGGCCATACGACGCGACCGCGGCGGTAGGCGCAACCTGCTCCAGGAGGCGCCCGGCAACCAGCAAAAGCGCGCACAGGATCGGTTGTGCGCCGGGCACCAGCCGGGCGAACAGCCCTTTGTCGTGCGGGTCGCGGCGGCGTGTGGTGCGGTCTATCCGCGCCGCGAGTGATGTATTTCCCAACCCATACCTCCGGGCTCGTTCGAACCGTCCTCGTCTATCTCCAGTATATCCAGGTTAGGAAACTGCGGGAGCCGGTGGTATCGACTCTGAGGCGGATTACCCTACCGTGCAAGGTCCCATCCGTCTGGCTAGGGAGCTATTCACCGGCCGCCCCAGGGGTCAATCAGCAAGCCGCCCGGCCCGTCCTAACCTTGATACGGACGAGCGAACTGATCCCCTCTCCAAAACCGGGCCGCGGTGCCGCATCAAGCGAATCGGGTTCCCGCCTGATGTTCGGGAGCACTACCGTGCGCTTAACTTGAGAGGGTGATGATTCGAGGGGTCAGGATGCTGACTGTCCTCGTGCTGGCTGCCCTCGTCGCGGCATATGTGGGAGTGATCTGGCTAATATTGGTGCGGCCGCACTCTCCGACGGGGAGAGGTCGACCCCATGGATCAGGGTGAAGAAATGGGCCCAGGCCGAGCCGGCCGTGTGTACTCGTGAGCGCGCGCCCGAAATGGGCGAAAAGGGTGGTACATGAGCCGAAGGAGTCCAGGGTTACTGACGCGCGTTCTGATGGAAACGCTGAAGGAGGATCGCGAGGTCACGATAGGTGACATCGTAGATCACATCGCAAGTCGCGGGTTCGGTTTCTTGCTGGTCATCCTCGCTCTGCCAACGCTGATTCCAATTCTTCCTCCCGGGTCGGCAACGCTGATCGGGCTCGTGTATGTGCTGCTTGCGCTTCAGATGCTGTGGGGTGCTCAGCGCCCGTGGCTGCCGAGACGTATCCGCGCCTACCGATTGTCCAGGCAGGTGATCGTCAAGTTCCGGCAGATCGGGGTAAAAACGTTCGAACGGATCGAGCGCGTGTCTCGTGCCCGTGCCACGTTTCTGCCGGATCTCATCATGGCTCGTGTGATTGCCGTGGCGGTATTGCTGCACGGATTCGTCCTGCTCAGCCCCATGCCATTTCTCCATACCCTTCCTGCGATTGCTGTGATGATTCTAGGGGTCGGACTGCTTAACCATGACGGACTGCTCATGGCGACCGGTCTCATGCTCTCCGTGGGAGTCTTGACGATCGTCGTCTCGAGTGCTGGGGTGCTGTACTCAACGCGTACGATGCCCGTGCTGCTCACCGCGGCGCTCCTCATGACGTTCCCCGGCGGCATCGTCCCGGGACAGGTGACGATCCCCGGGAGCATCCCTCCGGGAGAGGTCAAGTCCCAGGTCGATGTGGACGCATCTGCGGACCAAGTGTGGGCCGTGTTGACCGATTTCTCTTCGTATCCGATCTGGAACCCGTTCATCTACCCTCTGAAAGGGGAACTTCGAAGCGGCAGTCAGTTGGAGGTCACTATTCATCCCGCCGGCACGCAGACCATCACCTATCAGGCTACGGTGATCGCGGTCAACCGCGCCCGTGAGTTGACCTGGTCTGGACAGATCTTCTCAGGGGGGGTGTTCGAGACCACCTACAGCTTCACCATCGAACCGCTGGAATCCGGGAGGGCGCGCTTGGTCTCACACGAGTCCCACAAAGGCTTTGCCGTCGTCCTTGCATGGAGACTCATGAAGGAGGTCCAGGCGGGGCTTGCCACCATGATTCGGGCCGTCAGGACGCGTGCGGAGCTGCAGCGCCTGGTGCATTATTAGCTGTCCCCCGCCCTCGGCCCTATTGATCACTGGCCCGCCCTAGCCGACCGGTTTCTGTTCGTCCAGGATCTCCTTGAGGAGCTTGAAGGCGTCGTTCGCGGCGGGCATCCCCACGCACAGCGCCGTCTGTTTGAAGACGGCGACCAGCTCCGCGGGGCTGATGCCGATGTTGAGGCCGCCGAGGAGATGACGGTTCAACAGGCGGGCCCTCCCGGCGGCGGTCAGCAGCGCACACGTCAGCAGGCTCCGCGTGCGCAGGTCGAGGGTCGGGTCGCCGTACGTGGCGCCGTACGCGTGCTCGACGACAAACTCCGCGTATTCCGGGTCGAGGGCTTGAAAGACCTCGAGTCCCCGCTGTCGGGCCACAGCCTTGCGGATCGCCCACCCGCGCTCCAGCAGTTTCCTGTCGCCCATCTCGCCCCTCCTTCGATGCACAGGTGGAGGAGGAGTTGGCGCTGGCGGAGATGTGGTCCTCTCGCGGGAACGCGTCAGTGGCCTCTCATGAGCTGCCCGATCGTCAGGATCACGGTCCCCCAGCCGACCAAGTTGGACATGATCCGGTTCGGGTGGTGACCGAGGATGCGGGGATCGTTGCTCAGGAGCAGGAGCGCGACGAAGAGCGGCGGCAAGAGGAACCCGGTGACGACCTGCGACCAGTACATCAGCGTGACCGGGGAGATGCGCAGGAGCGCGATCGCCGCCCCGACGGCGCTCGCCCCGGCGAGGAGGATGTAGAACCCCCGGGCCTGCCAGATCCTCTTGTCCAGCCCCTCCGCCCAGCCGAACAGCTCCGCCAGTCCGTACGCGGTGGACGCCGTCATGACCGGAATGGACATGATCCCGCTGACGACGATGCCGAGTGAGAACAGCAGCCCCGCCGCGAGCGGCCGCAATGACTTCGCCGCGTCGCCCACCGTTTGAACCTCCACGCCTTTCCCGAAAAACACGGTCGCTGCAACTAGGATGATGAAGTAGTCCACCAGGTTCGAGTAGAACATGCCGGCGGCGACGTCGACGTTCTGATCGGCCAAGTCCTCGATCTTGGAGTGGGCCTCCACTTCCTCGGTCGTCTGCCAAAAGAAGATGTACGGCGTCAGGGTGGCGCCGAGCAGGCCGAGCGCCGCCGTCAGCTACGTCGGCGTGAACTGGATCGGCGCTGCCGATCGAAAAGACGGGGCGCGACTAAAAGTCCAGGATAACCCGCGCCTCCCACAAGCCCTCAACCTGACGCACTGTGAGTTGGTGATACGTCGCGGCCTTGATCATCCGTCTGACTCGATGTCCCTCGCTGTCGATCGTGTCGCCCATCAAATCTGCGTCGAGCTCGATATTGCTGAGGTGCCCGATCGCGACCTGACGCGGGAGAAAGCCGCGAGTGTCGAGCAGAAACAAAAGCTCGTTGAGCCACGAGACGAGCAGGGCATCCCGGTCGTTCGCCGACACACACACACGGGCCCTCGTGTCCGCGCGCAGATCGACGGGATCGATGGTGAGCTCGACGAGCCCCTCCGCCGCGTTCACAAATAGCTCCTCAAGTGGCCGGCCCTCGATCATCACGGGAACCAAGCGTCGACATTCATGATAGATTCTTCACCGGAGCCCCGGGAGCCTTGCTCTCCACTGCGGCCCGGATGCGGGCAATCGATTAACACACGACAACCGAGTTCGTCGACGCACCGGATTGTACTACACGGCCGCTTGAAGGCCCCAGTTCCCGACACGAGGGCCCGGAAAAGGTGCTGCCAAAGCACCCAATCTCTTTGATCATAGGGGACGTGAGAACCCTCCACTTGCTCGCACCGGGGGCTCTCGGGCTCATCCCCGGTTGTAGAGAATTACAGGTCTCCGTTGCATCGGAGCGTACCTACGCTTTCAGTCATTCGACGACTCTGCCCAGCAGCTCCCGTGCCTCTCTCAACAGGCCGGCTCGCTCGAGAAGTGGCGTTTCTTACGCCTCGCCCAAGACAATAACGGCGAGGCTCCGAAGGCGGGAAATGTCTCGCCAATCAATCCTCGCCCATCGTCAGCGAGGTATAGGACAATGCTCGCGTTCGCATTTGGGACAGCGGTAGGTCACGCGTTTCCATCGCTGTATTCTCCTTTCACGATTGTCCAGTAGCCATCGAGCGAAAGGAACAGTACGAGGATCCTCCGATTGCTTCCAGCACGGACCTTCCTTTGTGACTCAGTGTACACACATTGAATCGTGCGGTCCCATCCGGGGGACATGCATCTTTTCGACACAAGGCGTTGCACGAATTATCGGGTCTTCACCCGATGCCTGCACCTCGCGTGACGCTGTACGCTGGGCCTGCTGGGAGGTGATATCGTGAAACGATACCCGACTTTGGAGTTTCTCATTAGAATGCGGAGCGTGATCGCCTGGCTCGTTGGCGGGTTCTTTGCCATTGCTGGCATTTATACGTGGTCTGCGGGTCCTGTTCCGGAATACGAGGGCCAAAATCCAGGATGGGTAGGACTGGAACTGATCGTTATTGGTGCGCTAGCGTGGATTGCCGTCAGGTCCGCGATCGAGATCCTCGAAGTCCTAATGAACATCGAACGAAACATCCGGTTCCTAGCGAACACCGCGACGGAGAAGGACCAGCCTGTGCTGACGACCGAACGAAAGACCGCGTAATCAGGGGCCTTAAGGCCCTATCGGCTGGACATCTGGCAACGGAGTGCTTCGAGCTTTCCGCTGAGCGCGACAGGGTTTCTCGCCGCGTCGAGCATGCGAAGCACCGCCGGCAAAGAAGCCATGCGGTCACGACAGCGTTGGCGACCGTCCTCAAGGGACTCGGACCAGATGCGCGTGCCTCCCCGCAGCACTTCGGCCAGCAGGGGCCGGGCACCCGCAGGCGCCGGCTCATCGTGGAGGGCGATCACGTCCTCGACCATTTGACCATCCCGGCTCACTCGCCAGACCTGCTTCCGCCCGGGAAGGGTGACTTTGCCAGTGCTGCGCTTGATCCGGTAGCCTCGGGTATCCTCCACGAGCTTGTACACGCCCCCCAACGCGGGAGCGTCATACGACACCCCCATCTCGGTGCCGACCCCGAACATATCGATCGGAGCGTTCGCGTCCAGGAGATCGCGGATCTTGTCTTCGTTGAGATCCCCGCTGGCGAGGATTCGCACGCTCGGGAAGCCGGCATCGTCGAGAATCCGCCGGACCTTGTGGCTGAGATCCGCGAGGTCGCCGCTGTCGAGGCGGACACCGCGGAGGCGGTGACCCCGGGCCTGCAGCTCCGCGGCCACGATCGCAGCGTTTCGGGCGCCCTGCACCGTATCGTAGGTATCGATGAGGAGCAGGCAATGCTCAGGGAAGTGCCGCGCGTACGCCCGGAACGCCTCGAGTTCGTCGTCAAAGGACATCACGTAAGAGTGCGCCATCGTGCCGGAAACGGGGATGCCATACGCCATACCGGCGAGCACGTTTGAGGTACCGGCGCACCCCGCCAGATAGGAGCACCGGGCGACCTTCATGGCAGCGTCGGTGCCGTGATCTCGCCGCGGCGAGAAGTCCACGACCGAGCGGCCGCGCGCGGCGAGCACGATGCGGGCGGCTTTGCTCGCGACCATCGTTTGGAAGTTGATCTGATTCAGCAGGAAGGTTTCCACGATCTGAGCGTCGATGCGGGGGGCGGTGATCTCCAACAACGGTTCCGGAGGAAAGACCACTTCGCCCTCCGGGATCGCCCGCACGTCCCCGGTGAACGTGAACGTGCGGAGATACCTCAAGAACGCCTCGTCGAACAGGTGCAGCGTGCGCAGGTAGGCGATCGCTCCATCGGAGAAACGCACCCGTTCGAGATAGGTCAGGACCGTGTCGAGCCCGGCGCTCACAAGAAAGCCGCGTCGCGGCGGAAGGCTCCGCACGAACAGGTCGAACGTGGAGGGCTCGTTCCGCCCACCCCGGAGATAGCTCCGCGCCATCGTCAGCTCGTACAGATCGGTGAGCAGGGCCATCGTCTGTTCGGTCACGAAACCCGATGCGGGAGCGATCAGCGGTTCCTTGCTCGATGACAGGGTCAACCCCCCTCCTCCTGCCTTTCGGCGAGATGGTGGTCGAACCACTCCCTCGCCAGCCGGGCGACCTCCTCGAGCGCGCCGGGTTCCTCGAATAGGTGGGTCGCTCCCGGTACGACCGCCAAGGCCTTCTCCACGCACAGTGCCTCAAGCGCCTTCTTGTTCAAGTCGAGGACGGCGAAGTCATGCCCTCCCACGATCAGGAGCGTGGGCGCCATCACCTGAGGGAGAAAGGACCAGGCGAGATCCGGGCGGCCACCCCGCGAGACCACAGCGTGGACGGCGGCGGCCCGCCGGCTGGCGGCGACGAGGGCGGCCCCTGCCCCCGTGCTGGCGCCGAAATAGCCAATTGGCAGGGCGCGCGTCTCCGGGTGTGCCAGGAGCCAGTCGGTGATCGCCACAAGGCGATCCCCGAGCAGATCGATGTCGAACCGGAGATATCCTGTGGCCGCGTCCGCCGCTTCCTCCTCCGCCGTGAGGAGGTCGATCAGGAAGGTGCCAAGGTGGCCTTCGCGGAGGAGCTCGGCCACGAAGCGGTTGCGCAGACTGTGGCGGCTGCTCCCGCTCCCGTGGGCGAACAACACGATGCCCCCGGCGTCCCTGGGAATGCCGAGATCGCCCTCGAGGCCTACCGAGCGGGTCCGGACTTCGACACGTCGGCCTTCCCCGTGAGATCTAAACGTCGAGGTCGTCATTTGGTCAGGGCCGGCGGAGGGCCGGTCGAGTCGAGTGCGCGGTTCGCGTTCTCATCCCTTGATGACCGCGAGCGGCCGGAGGCGGGCGACCGACCGGGTCAGACCCGCGCCATTGCTGACCCGGACCACGTCCGCCACATCCTTGTACGCCTCGGAGGCCTCCTCAGCGAGGAGTTCCCGGCTCTTGACCCGCACGAGGATGCCTTGCCGGCCGAGCGCGTCCACGATGTCCACGCCCTTAAGGAGGCGCTTGGCCGCGCCGCGGCTCAGCAACCGGCCGGCCCCGTGGGGGGTCGACCCGAACGCCTCCGCGAGGGCTGTCTGGGTACCAACCAGCACGTACGAATACCGACCCATGTCGCCGGGGACGAACACCGGGTGGCCAACGTCCCGGTAGTCGGCGGGGACATCGGGGTGCCCGGCGGGGAAGCCCCTGGTGGCGCCCTTGCGGTGTACGCAGAGCCGCATGCGCGCGCCGTCGACCGCGTGCTCCTCCATCTTGGCCATGTTGTGCGCCACGTCGTAGACGATGTCGAGACCGATCGAATCGGCGCTCCGGCGGAGGACCTCCTCGAAGCTCTCTCGGACCCAGTGGGTAATGACCTGCCGGTTCGCGAAGGCGAAGTTCGCGGCGGCGGCCATGGCGCCGAGATAGGCCTGGCCCTCGGCGGCGGCCAGGGGGACGCAGGCGAGCTGGCGATCGGGAACGATGATGCCATAATGAGCAAGGGCGCGCCCGCTCACGGTGAGATAATCGTCGCACACCTGGTGCCCGAGCCCGCGAGACCCACAGTGGATCATGACCGTGATCTGGCCGGGGTGGTGGAGGCCGAAGATCGCCGCCGTCGAGGAGTCAAAGATCTCATCGACCCGCTGAACCTCGAGAAAGTGGTTGCCGGAGCCGAGGGTCCCGAGCTGATCATGGCCCCGGGCCAGGGCCTTCTGGCTTACCTCCTGTGGCTGCGCCCCCGGGATCCGCCCCCCCGACTCGATGCGCCGGAGATCGCCCGGTCGCCCGTACCCCCGCCGCACGGCCCATTCCGCGCCCCCCTTCAGGAGCTCGAGGAGCTCGGGGAGGCTGAGTCGCAGCCGGCCGTGGGCACCGACCCCGGCGGGGATGTCGTCAAACAGCCGGTCGACCAGCGCCCCGAGGTGCGGGCGGATCTCGTCTTCGACGAGCCGGGTGGACAGGAGCCGGACGCCGCAGTTGATGTCGTAGCCCACCGCCCCTGGGGAGACGACCCCATCGTCGAGGCGCATCGCCGCAATTCCGCCGATGGGAAAGCCGTAGCCCCAATGGATGTCGGGCATCGCGATCGCCCAGCGCACAATGCCCGGGAGCGTGGCCGCGTTGGCGACCTGCTCGAGGGCCTGATCCTCCTCGATCTGCGGGAGGAGAAATTCGTCCGCGTAGATGAGCCCGGGCACCCGCATCCCCGGCCTGTAATCGACGGGAATCTCCCACCGGTACGCGTCGAGCCGCTTCAACGCACGCGTCGCTTGGGCCACGGCTATCACCTCGCAGGCTTGCCCTCTACGGTATCACTATAGTGAAGGCCGACGGTCCCCGGCATCGGTTGGAGCACCTATTTTGGGCCACCTACCGGATTTCAGGGACATCGACAATCGGCTCTCGACCTGATCCGCGCGAGACCTTTCTCAGGCGATATTAACGGATGGCTCTCGCAGGAGCCTGGCCTCCGTTCCTGTTTGAGCCGCCCGGACTTACGTTATCGGCGCCATTGAGAAAGGCAATCTTCGATCCGATTTATGCTCGCCAACGGTTCCACGCTCATCGCGGCAGAGGCCGGCTTGGGCCGCCTGCTCGCGCTTCGCGATGTGCAATTGTATCTCGCCGGCGCGGCGCTTTCTCTTTTTGGCGACACGACGCTCTATCTCGCCGCCGCGGTGTGGGTCAAGACCCTTACCGGCAGCAACGGCGCCGCAGGACTCATCTTCTTCCTTCTCGGCGTCCCGTCGCTCTGTGCCCCGACCGGAAGGCAAACTTGGTTCAACGAAGTCGGTAGATGGAATCAAGCATCGCCGATTCGATTGCCAAGTCGGATATCGGCATCGCCGATCACGTCGATTCAAAGTTCCGAACTGATACCGAACCTACCCGAGCATAGCGAACGCGCACGTTTCGGGCGACCTCGACGCACAACCGTACAAGGGGTATTCCGTCGAATCCGAGAACCGCAGAGTCCGATTCTACAGGTTCACGGTGATCGGCGGCCTCAGCCTCGACGAGGCCCTGACGAAGCGGGAGTAGATCAACCAGGTCATGCGCGCCAAGCTCGACGAGGTTACCGAGCGGTGGGGGGTCAAGGTAACCACCGTGGAGATCCGTGAGATCACCCCGCCGAAGGACGTCCAGGATGCGATGACGCGGCAGATGTCCGCCGAACGGAGCCCCGGCCCGACGGCGGCCGCCGAGACACCACGAGGGCCCCGGGACGATATCCCGGGGCCCCGCCGTGACTGGGGAGCAACGGCGGCGCGTACCGCGCCAGGTGCCGATCGCTGGTTGAGATCTACAGGGACATCCGTCAGGTCGGCTGCTGATGACACAAGGAGGTTCCTATGCTGTTCAGTGAAAAGATGAACGCGGCGATAAACGGACAGATCGGTCGCGAGGTCGCGGCGTCGCTCGAGTACGTCTCCATCGCATCTGGCTTTGCCTCCGAGGGCCTGACTGAACTGGCCAAACATTTCTACCGCCAGGCCGAAGAGGAGCGCGATCACGCGATGCGCTTCGTGAAGTACGTGGTGGACGCGGGGGGCAAAGCGGCCCTCCCGACCATTCCCGCCCCCAAGAGCGCGTTTGCGGGCGCCGAGGAAGCCGTGAGAAACTCGCCCTCGTCTTCGATCGTCCCCCGGCGCGCCACATCCAACGCCAGTTCGGAGTCACGGGAGCCTGCCGGGCCGCCCCGGGGTACTTCCTCACCCAACGGGGACACGCCGCTGCCGAGCGGCAATCTCCTTATCACCGAGATCGGCCGACGGAGCGCGGCAGAACTCGACATGAAGACCGGTCTGATCCTCTACCGGGGTCCCCTTCACGTCACCTACCCCTCGGACACTCAGTTGACCCGGGACGGTCACTACCTCGTCGTGGATTACAGCCGCCCCGGCAAGGTCGTCGTGGTCACGCAGGCGGGACAGGTGCTCTGGTCGTACGGCCCCACACGAGGCCCCGGCCGGCTGGACCATCCGTCCCTGGCCATCGAGCTCCCGAACGGGAATCTTCTGCTCAACGATGACGCGAATCATCGAGTGATCGTCCTCAGCCGGCGCACCAAACAGATCCTGTGGCAGTACGGCGTCACGGGAAAATCGGGCCGGGCACCCTGGTATCTCAACGATCCTGACGGCGTGGATGTAAAGCCGCCGGCCTTCGGGCGCTGACGGTGGGCGCGTCGCCTGCGAGCCATCACTTCCGTGGAAGACGCATCGGGCGGGTGCCATTGCCCACCCTGTTTCGCGACATCATCCTCCGTGCGTCAGGTGATCCCCGGCTCGAACGAGTCATGCGGAGGTACGGCATGCGGCTGGGCGCAGCGCGGTTTGTCGCTGGGGAGGATCTGGACGCCTGCATGGCGGTCCTCCGACGATTGAACGAGCGCGGGTTGCTCACCAATTCGCTCGCACCAAATCGGCTCGACCACCGGTATCTGATCGAGGATGTCCCGTATGGACTCGTCGCGCTTGCTGAATTGGCCCAGGTAGCGGATGTTGCTACGCCGCCTATGAAGAGCTTGGTCTCTATTTCTTCAGTGTTAGCTTCTCGTAACTTCTGGGTTGAAGGACGGACACTCGATAAGATGGGGCTTAGTGGCATCGCCGCTAAGATAACCCGAACTGACGTGCGCCAGGTAGATGCGTGAACGATTTCCATTGACGTCGGCTCGTGCAATACCGGCGCTTGCGGCGGTTGCCACGACGGCGTTCAATCAGCAGCGTCGCCAGGGCGACCTGCGTTGGGGGGAGTTCTGCCCAGTCCGGTTTGGTGAGCACGACCCCGGGATTCGCGCGCTGGGTAGCCGCAAAGCTGAGCTCCGCATCCACAAGCGCGATCGAGACGCGGGCGACGCGTGGGAAGAGCTTGGCTGGCGACAGTTGCTCGGGCGTGAGGCCATGCATCTCCGCGATGCGCGCTTGCGCCACGCGCATCGCCGCATAGACCACGGCCGCCGCATACACCTGTTGGGCGACCCCGCGCGGGCTGGCGAGGTAGAAGTGGTGCAGATCGAGGACCTCTTTCAGCTCAAAGAACAAGCGCTCCACCTGCCATCGAAGACGGTAGCACATCAGCGCCTCCTCCGCCCGCAGCCGCGTGGGCTCTAGGACGGTGGTCAGCAGATCCAGCGCTTCCCGGCGCGCCCGCCAGCGGATATGCCGCATCCGTTGGGGCGGGGCGGTTTGGCCCGAGCCGACCATCACGAGGCGCTCGGTGAGCGTTCCCCACCCCGATGGACGCGCCGCAGCATCTTCACCGGCTGCACTTTCACCTGCCGGTTCAAGCGGCACACCAGTTGGTGTTGCGAGAGCGCCGCGATGAAGACCACCGAGGCGTAGAGGCGATCCGCCACGAGCAGCGTCCCCGGCGGGATCTGCGCGAGCAGCTCCTGGGCCCGCCGCAGTTCGCTCCGGGCCGCATCGGCACAGAACGCGATCTGGCGCGGGAGGCCGCGGAAGAGATCGTAGAGGACCAGCAGACACCCGGGCAGGAGCGGCGAGCGGACATCCCAGGTCAACTTGAGGCGATGAGCCACCTGATCCAGGCGCGAGCCATCCAGGACCCACACCTCGGGGAAGCGCTCCCGCAACCCGCTCACGGCTGCCGCATAGAGCGGGCGGGCATCCGCCATCAGCTGCGCGATGAACGCCTCGTACAAGGCCTGGAAGAAATGGGGCCGCAACCGCTCCGCCCGTTGGAAGAAGGCCTCGGGCGAGGTGCGGGCCGCCGGCCCCAGGGTGGGGAACATCCTCCCGCCCTCTTGGAGCGCCTGGGTCAGGGAGCGCGGAGCCGTAAGGATCACGGTGGTCCAGAACTGGGCCAGGGCCGCCAGCGTCCAGCGGCGCTGGCGTTCCCGATTGCGGACCCGCTGGAACACTGTGTGGCATAAGGCGGCGGTCAGATGCGTGTGCAGGAGCTGGACGGTGCCGGCGAGACTGACCCGAACGGCGGGGGCGGCGACGGGGGCGGCAGACATGACTGCTCACCTCGCTGCTGCGACTGTGGGTGCGATTGGTAGTCCGATTCCGGCTGTGTCAGGGGTTAATTCGACGCGCGGGTCAAATTATCTTAGCGGCGCTGGGGCTTAGTGGGCTATCGGTGGAAAGAGATCCGAGGCCGGGTTCTCTGAGTTGGTTAGTGGATCTCGCTTATGGACGATTCCTAAGTCGCCGGCGAACGTAACCTGGATCGACGAACTTCCCGGAACGGATCCAGAGGTTGTGTGTTTGACTACAGGGCGGATTCCTGCTGTGTCTGATCACCGTGCTTCACTGTTCCGAACAGCGACAGACCAAAATTCAAATATCGTGGGCGCTTAATGTTCCGGTCGCTGTTCCGTCGTACTGTCCAAGCCGCCGCCCTGCTTGCGTGTCCCGGCTATCCTACCCGACCCAGGTTGCCGAATGGGGCGGGGACCGCAGATACGATACAAATCCAGCCCCCGCTACCAGAATTACCAGTAAGTCCAGGAGGGCCTTCTCTAAACGGAGGAGGCCTTCCACGTTTCCACGGAGTTCTGCGACCAGTCCCTCAGAAGTCGGCCGAAGGACGATCTCTCCGAGGAGATCCCGTAGAAGGCCTCTGGAGCGGCTTACATCGCGTCGCAGGACCTCATCGAGCTCCTGGAGCTTGTTCTGGATCATCTCCGGTAAGACGGTGCCTACCAGGGCGTCTGTGGGCGGAGGTACCTGGAGGCGGCGCTCAAGGTGTCCCGGCGGCCCACGCAAAGGCCCGTTCGGTCCTTCTGAACCCCCCGATACTCTTAGTGTGAGCAGGCACTGCTATCGCTATCAGGCGTCTGCGCTCGTGGCGCTGTTGAACGCAGTCAGCGCCAATAGAAGTTGCCGTCGTCGAAGACGAGTAGGAACTCGCAACCGTCCCCCTCGAGTCCCTGGATCGAGTGCGGGATGCCGGCGGGAAAGTTCCGGTGGTCGCCCTCGTCGACATCGTCCTGGAAGGCGCAACCGTTCGCGTCAATGGCGAGGCTGGGTGGGAAGTCTGGCCCTCCCCGATCCTCGGCATCAGCAAACTCGAGGGCCAACGCCAACGCGGTTCCTCGGCCCCGCTCTGCACGTTAACATCTGTTAATACGCGCGATAACCCTCCCTTAACCAGGCTGCGCTGGTCCCGCCTCATCATGGAGGGGACACCGGTCCCGGCGCAGCGTGCACGACCCCCAAGTCGGAATCCAGGAAGGGACGCCCGCGCAGGGTGAACGGGAGGAATCCAACGATCAAGCGCAACACTGGAATGAATGGGACGGAGTCCCGTGATGGACTCCGGATGAAGATCTCTTCGTGATTTCTTCACTCGATTTTCACTGAGAACATTTACCATGCGGGTGGTTGCTATTGATCCCGGATACTCGAGCCGGGCGATCGTGCGGATGCCCGGCACACCCCGGCACGTGAAAGGAGCACACAGTATGTGCACATGGACAGGGTTGATATGCCTGCCGCGGTGCGGCGGCGCGCTTCGGCGCCGCGCGGGTCTCTTGGCGCTGGCGGGCCTTTTCGCCGCATGGATGCCGCTCGGCGGGGCGCTCTCGGCCGGGCCCGCCCCGGCGGGTGTGGAGCGGTTCGTGATCGACTCGTCAGCGTCGCAGGCGCTGTACCACGTCGGCGAGACTTTCTTCAATCGGAACAATCAGTTCAAAGTCGCGGTCGGGATCACGCACGGGATCCAGGGCCAGATCCTGATCGATCGGGCCCACCCGTCGCAGAGCCGGATCGGCCAGATCACCGTGGACATCAGTCAGCTCACTTCGGACAGCCGCCGCCGCGACCGGGAGATTCGAAGCCAGTGGCTCGAGTCCGCGCGGTACCCGACCGCGGTGTTCACTCCGACTGCGATCGACGGCCTGCCGGCTGCCTACGTGGACGGCCGCGCGATCTCCATCCGGATCGCTGGCAACCTCGAGGTCCATGGGGTCACCAAGCCGGTCACCTTCACAGGCACGGTCACGCTCAACGGACAGATGCTGACCGGCGACGCCACCACGAACGTCCTGATGACCGACTTCGGATTCGATCCGCCGTCCCTCCTGGGGTTTCTCCAGGCGCAGAACCAGGTGGAACTGGAGATTCAGTTTACTGCGCAGCGCGCGCCGTAGCGGGCATACCTCCGGTACATGCGGGGTGAGACGAGGAAGTCTCAGGATAAACCTGCTGGGGAAGTTGGTTCACTCGCGGTTCGCGTGGTAGCACGGCGCCCTCGCGGCGTCGGCCCTCGTGATGATGCTGCTGGCCCAGGTGGTCCCCGCCAGGGCGGCCGACGGGTCGCTCGTCGTGTCGGCGCTCCAGGTGCTCGAACGGGACCATGCGGAGCCGGTGCATCCGGTCGACCTCCTAAACGCGGCGCTCGCGACCGTGCGGACGCCCACCCATTAGAGCGCCGCGATCCTGCCGGACATCCGGAGCGCGGCAGGATGCGGGCACATTGGAGTCGCAGAAATCTTGATATCGGAGATTCCGGCTAATATCCTGGTCACGTCGGCTGATGCCGTGATGAATTTGAGAGGGAGGAGGGACGTTGCCGTTGCAATTCAACTGGCGCGTTGAGCTGCATCCGGTCCTGGCGCATTTTCCCATTGCGCTGTTGTTTCTGGCCTTTCTTCTCGACGGGATCGGCTGGGTGTGGAAGTCACAATCCCCCCGCATCGCTGCGTTCTACTGTCTGGTAGCGGGCGCCGTTGGCACAGTGTTGACCGTGATGAGCGGTTTACTGACTCCAGAGGCACGTGAGCGTGAGGGGGAGGCACTGCGGGGGGCTCCCCTCAGCCTACGCAGCTTTTTTAGCGGGCGCCTCGTGGAGGTGCACAAGCACTGGGGGTATGTCTTGCTTGCCCTGGTCGTGCTGTGGCTCGCCGCGCGTGTTCTGGCTCAGGTTCGTCCCCCGCGCTGGCAGGGTCTTGCGATGAGCATTAGCGTGCTTGTGATGATCGCACTTATTATGACCGGCTATTACGGTGGGGATCTTGTCTATGGGCGGCGTGGACGTGGGCGCGGCCAGATGGCCCCTTCCCCCCGCGTTGAAGGGGCACACGTCTTGTCGCTGGAAGGTGGTGTCAGCCCAACGGATTTCCCATAACGGGGTGGGCCTACCGCCTTTCCAGCGCCTTCAGCATTCACCAAGCCCGGCATGACGTTCCGGTCTTCGCCTTCGAATAGATCTCCTGCCGCTTGGCTGACGGGCCAAAGCAACATCGCGCTTAACACCTGCTAACATCTCCAATAACCTTCCCCTAACCACAGCCCGCCAGCCCGACCGTATCATGGGAGCGCGGACACCAAACGTGCCCAGAAGGGCACGGAGGGGTCCATAATCCGGTGAGCCGTGGTGCTCGCCACCGTCATCCTCGGAGGGACCCGATGAACAAGCCCACGAACAAACCGACAAAAACGCGGAGGAGATGGCTGAAGGGGAGTCTTGCGGCCGCCTCGCTGCTCGCCACGCTCTCGGGGTGGAAAGTGCTGGCCGGGGCAGACCAGCCGGCGCACCCCGCCGCCGGCGTCGCTGTGCAGATGGCGGATTCGTCACCGGTTCCATCGGTCACCGCTCCCCAAGACTCCGGTCGCGTGGTCCTCTTCCGCGGGTCGAACGGACAGATGTATCTTCTCCCGCTCTCAGAAGCCGATCCGGCTCCTCTCCCGCAGGTTGACCCTTCTGCCCCGCCGCCCATTGCGCGGACACACTCCTCTCGCTAGTGAGTCATGGGACGGATGATGCACAGCGCGGATCGGAACCTGCACGAAGCCACGTTCCGTGCCATGGGATGCCAGATGGCACTGGTGGTCGCCACCGAGGATGCCCAGGCGGCCGCGGTTCACCTGGCCGCCGCCCGCTCTCTCATTGACGGTTTAGAGGATCGCCTCAGCCGGTTTCGGACGACCAGTGAATTGAGCCACCTCAACGCCCACCCCGCGCGCTCCATGCCGGTCAGCGAGGATCTGTGGGAGGTGCTGCAGCTCGCCATCGACGGTGCCAGGCGCACCGGCGGCCTGTACGATCCAACCATCCTGGACGCCTTGGAATCCGTGGGCTACGATCGTCCGTTCCAGGAAATGCGGGGGGAGAACGGGCCCCTTCGTAGGCTGACGTCCCGCCCCGATTCGTGGCGAGAGATCCGGCTTGATTCTCGAGCACGCACTGTGACCCTCCCATCAGGGGCGCGTTTGGACTTTGGCGGGATCGCGAAGGCGTGGACGGCCGAGCGGGCGGCAACGTCGCTGTCTGCGCTGGGGCCCTGCCTTGTGGACGCTGGCGGCGACATCGCGACCCGAGGCGCTCCGCCGGGCCGGCCGGGATGGCCTATTGGGGTGGCCGATCCCCGGCATCCTGACCGAGACTTGACCACCTTGGTGGTGGCGCATCGCGGTGTGGCGACCTCGGGGGTCGATTTCCGGCGCTGGCGTCGAGATGGCACCGTATACCACCATATCATCGATCCTCGGACGCATCTTCCGGCACGAACCGACCTTTGGTCAGTGACGGTTGTCGCCGCGAACGCCCGGGAGGCGAACCTGCACGCTATTACGGCCCTCATCCTGGGCTCGAAGGAAGGGCTCCGGTACCTGGCCGCGCAGTACGATATTGAAGGGCTCGCCGTAGACCAGGAGGGTGGCGTGCGCACAACGCCCGGATTCTGCCGCCAGGTGTGGTCGAAGTGGATTGCAGGAGGAGTCACCGATGGATGATCAAGAAAAACTGGTATCGGGTCCGAGGATGAGCACCGCTGCCCTGATTGTGCTTGGAGGCGTACTGAGTGGTCTTGCAGCGCTCGTGGTCCTTTCACACTGGCTGCCGGTCTTCACCGCCTCGCTCGCGGGCCGCCAGCCGAAGGCGTACTGGGAGCTCACTCGGGCATCGGGCATGACCGCGTACGCGCTGTTGTGGTTGTCAATCGTGCTGGGATTGTCGCTGTCCGGCAAGGTCTCGCGGGTCTGGCCGGGAGGACCGACCGCCGCCGATCTACACCAGTTCGCCAGTCTGCTTGCCCTGGCGTTCGCAACCTTTCATGGCCTGATCCTCTTGGGGGATCGGTACATCGGATACACCCCGGCTCAGATCCTCCTGCCTTTCGCCAGAAGCAGCTACCGCCCACTGTGGGTGGGGATGGGACAGGTCGCATTCTATCTTGCCGCTATAGTCGCGTTTAGCGTCTACCTACGGCGGTGGATTGGCTATCACGCTTGGCGCCTCCTCCACTTCACCAGTTTTGCCATCTATCTGCTGGTGACCGCGCATGCCCTCGGCGCCGGGACGGATAGCCGGACGCCGCTTGCCGTGGCCATCTATGGATCGGGAAGTCTAGTGATTTGCTTCATGACGGCGCACCGGATCACGGTCTCCACCCGGGTGCCTCGCCCCGTTCATGGATAACAGCGGCCACACCCCCGTCACGATGCTCCTCCTCATTGAAGACGACGAGAGCATCGCTGAGCCGCTCGTTTTCGGGCTGCGGGGCGAAGGATTTGAGGTGCAGCATGCCCTAACCGGCAGACAGGGGCTTCAGCTCGCCCGCAGCGCTCATCCCGATATTGTCTTACTGGATGTGATGTTGCCGGACGTGGATGGGTTCACCGTATGTCGGACCCTTCGGAAAGAATCGTCAGTTCCCATTCTCATGCTGACCGCTCGGGGCCAGGAACTGGAACGGGTCATGGGCCTCGAGGTCGGTGCCGACGACTATCTCGTCAAGCCGTTCAGCTTCCGCGAGCTCGTTTCCAGAATACGAGCGATGCTGCGGCGCCGCGCGCTAGATCGCGGCGAGGCGCCGGCGGCGGAGCGGCTCACGGTCGGTGAGATCGCCTTGGAGCGTATGGCCCGTCGTGTGTGGCGGGCCGGGCGCCCCGTCGACCTTCGCCCGCGGGAGTTCGACCTGCTGAGGACCCTACTCGAACACGCCGGCGAGGCGCTCTCACGCGAGGAGCTGCTTACCCGTGTGTGGGGACCCGAGTGGGTCGGAGATCCCAGAACGTTGGACGTACATATCCACTGGTTGCGGGAGAAATTGGAAGACGATCCGTCACGGCCTCGCCTGATCGAAACCGTCCGCGGCCACGGATACCGACTCATGGAACCTCCCGGGCCCACAGCCGATGCTTCGTAGCTTACACGCCCACCTGCTTGTCACCTATCTCGCGCTCGCGATCCTCGGGCTGGGCGGACTTACTCTGTGGACCGGGCAGCGTCTGCAGGCGATCCGTCTCGAGCAGGTCGAGCAGAATCTCGCCCTGCAGGCTGATCTAATCGCGGGAGCGTTCCGAGAGCCCCTTGAGCGTCTCCACGGAGGCGAACAGACGGAACGGGCTCCGCTCACAAATCTGGCCCAATTATACGCGCAGAGAACCGGCGGACGGGTCATCGTGCTGGATCCCCAATTACGGGTCCTGACGAGTTCTGACGATCGAGCCGCTGGGTGGACCCTCACGGGTCGACCGGAACTCCTTGCGGCCCAGCGGGGGCGGGACGTGTTCGACGTTCGCCGAGACGACGGCGGCGGAGCCGAACGTCTCTTCGTTGCCGCCGTAGTCAGGCATGAAGGCAATCGGTCCCCCCTCGCCTTTGTGCAGTTCTCCGTGCCCGCGGCCGGGATCTATACGGAGCTACGCCGGACCTGGCTGGGGCTGCTCATTTCCGGCGGCGTCGTGCTGCTGGCGACGGTGGTGGCAAGCATGTTGCTGGCCCGCCGGATCGCCGCTCCCATCCGCAGCCTGACCGGGGTTACCGAGGCCATGGCGGCCGGCGACCTCGCGCATCAGGTCACGCCGGCGGGCCCCGAGGAGGTTGAGCGGCTGGGGCGGGCGTTCAATCTGATGGCTGAGCGCGTCCGGGAAACCCTCACTCACCAGAAGGCGTTCGTCGCGCACGCGGCCCATGAGCTGCGCTCTCCGCTCACGAGCCTGCGCCTGCGCCTGGAACTGCTGCAGACCCCGCAGCACGGGCACGACGCGGTGACCCGCCGCTACCTCGTCGAAATGGCGCAACAGGTCGCCTCCATGCAGCACCTCATGGATCACCTGCTCGCGCTGTCGGCGCTCGACGAGGCCCAACGCCCGCCCCGGACCTCTCTGGATCTGGCGCCTATCCTCTATGAGCTCGCCGACGAGATGGGCCCGCTCGCCCGCGCCGCCGGTCTCGACCTGGCGGCGGAGGTCCCTCCGCACCTGCCCCCGGTGCATGCG
The DNA here is from genome assembly GCA_035307765.1 of bacterium. Taxonomy (NCBI): domain Bacteria; species bacterium. The sequence continues at coordinate 21,251 of DATGHU010000022.1, forward strand.
AACGCCGAGCAGATGCGCATCGTCGTCCGCAATCTCCTCGACAACGCGATCAAGTATACGCCCGCGCCGGGGCGCGTGTCCCTCGCCGCCGAGCCGGCCGGAAACGCGGTCCGCATCCGCGTCGCGGACACCGGCGTCGGCATCCCCCGCGAGGAGCTCCCGCTCGTCTTCGACCGCTTCTACCGCGTGGAGGGCGGCAGCCTCAAGCGACCCGGCGGATCCGGGTTGGGCCTCGCGCTGGTGCAGGGGATCGTCGCGGCCCACGGAGGAACAATCCAGATCGAGAGCGAGCCGGGACAGGGAACGACCTGCACCGTCCGTTTGCCCCAGCGAGCTGCCTACACCATGATGGAGCCCCTGGAGGTGACACCACCGTGAGCGTCGAGCGCGCCCCCCGGAAAATCACCAGCGTGTTTCTTCGAGGGACAGGATTGCCGACGTTCCTGTAGCATTCTTCAATGGTACCCTGCGCCGACTAACCGATCTTCCGCGGAGCGCTCATATGGCGCGGCCGCGTTCCGAGTCGTCGACGTTCTTGCCGGGACGTCGGGGGAGATCGAGGCGGAGTGCGCACCCAAGATCGGCCCCCAGTGTTACACATAATCATCCTTCCTGAACCATTGCCGGAGGCGCGCCGGCACCCAATTGGAGTTCGAATGTCGCCCACCCACGATGAGGAGTAAGAACCCGGTCAGGGCACCGAGAAGACACAACATCGGCAATACTATGAGAGCCGCCAATTCCCACCCAAACCTCAGCATTGTTTCCATATTCATATCACCATAGCCCACGGGAGGATCTGAGACTATCGGGTTGAGACCTGATACTTCATGATATGGGTTGAGGATGAGCCGAAGGAGGAAGGGGGCTACGAGGTGTTGTCGCGCGCTTCACCATCGCCGCGGGAGATCCTACGGAGGAAATTGCCACAACCGAGGCCGACGGGCTGCGAATGACGGCGGTGAACCACTGCGCTGGTAGAATCAATCCGAACGGGCCAGCCCATAGGGCTTGCCTACCCGCTCTGGCCGGGCAATCCGAGGTGAGATGTACGGGAGTCCGAAAGCTACCGGTCCAGGCTCGGCCCGCCGGTGCCGGCTCCAACCTATGCGAGAACAGGAGGCACTCACATTGCCACGAAGGAACTCCCGAGCGCGCAACCACGCCCGATGAACGGGGATGAGCACGTAAAGCGCCCGCGCTTCCGACTTGAGGCGCGCCTTGAGTGGTAGCGGACTGGTTCTGAGGTGACTACCAGAGCCCCACGTAGGGGCATTCTCTCTCCAAAAGAGAGGGCAGTTGACCCTATGGGACCGGATGACCTCGCAGGGCGTCAGTGGAGATGAGCGACCGGGGACGACAGCCAAGCGTAGATACCGAGTCCGATCACTGCGGCCGCAACCGCCGCCCCCGCCGTTAGCGCTCGCCGCCTGCCCTTCCACCCCGGCGCGCCGCCGCGATCTAAGATCGGGACGGCGAGCAACCACAAGAAGACCGTCACCACCCCCCACAGCCCCGCCAGGCCAAACAAAGTTTCCAGGCCATACGCGGGCAGGAACAGCCATGGGGGTTTAGTCACCTCGATCCCGGGGACCGGAGCGGGCCCCTGCCCGGGTGGTAAAATCAGCGCGAGCGCCAGCGCAAGGCCGAGCATGAGACAGCCGTACCCGGCGGCTCCTTTAAGGTGGTGGGCGAATGTGTACCGCGACTGCGGCGATTCCGGATGAGCCAGGTGCGGGGAGAACCCGTGCTGTCGGACCAAGTAGAGGTGCCCAGAAAGCAGGATGAAGAGCACAAGCGGCAGCAGGCTGACATGCGCCATATACAGCCGGGTCAGCAGCGGCACGTGACTCGAAAACGCGGGCGAGAACCAGCCGCCGAACACCCCCAACAGGCGGGCGAACGCCACGTTGTGCGCCAGGGCCTCGATCGCTCCCTGGTCCCAGCGCAGCACGGTCCCGGTGAAGAAAAAGGCCAGCAACGTGGCCAGCAGCGCGACGCCCACGACCCAGTTGGCCTCGCGTGGAAATCGGTAGGCGCCCGTCACATAGACACGTATCAGGTGAAGGAGGAGCACCACCACGGTCAGATGGGCGGCCCAGACGTGGATCCCTCGGATCACCTCTCCGCCCCGCACCTGGGTCATGACGAAGCGGATACTAGCGTTCGCGACGCCGGGGTCCGGAGCATAGAATTGGCCCAGGAGGACGCCCGTGACGACAAGGATCACTAACCCCGCGAGCGTAATCGCCCCCAACAAATACGGGAGCGTGTTGGCGTAGGCCGGGACCTCGTACAGGAAGTTGTGGAGGACGAGCCGGGCGTCTACCGCAACCCACACCCGTTTCCAACGAGACGCGGGCGTCATCCCCGGATGATGAACCATCCGACAGCCACCAGCACCGCGGCTCCCGCCAACAGGGCATACGTCGTCGGTGTGCCGGCAAAGCGCGGTTGAACCGGCATGAGGAGCGCCATATCGACTCCGCCGGGCTCCGCGCCCGCCGGACGCAGGGCATCGATGAGTTGAGGGACTGCGGCGGCGGAATCCTGCTGCCCGAGAGTCTGTGCGGCTTCCTGCACGCGTGCCATATCGACGCCGCGCGTATCCTTGGCCAACAGGGCTTTGATAACCTTTGCCGTTGCCACCAAGACGGCGGGCGGGGTAACCTCCAGGGCGGCGAGGGCTTGGCGTACCAGGGTCAGCGCATCGTTGGGCTCGACCGCCGCTCCAGGATAAGCGTGTGCCGTGAGAGTTGACAAGCTGAAAATCAGGAGGGCCCCGGCCGCCCATGAGGCCCCCGCGAGTCTCGAAGCCCGTCGTCCGACTTTGCCGGTACGAGGCGGTACTATAGCACGATCACGTACCCCTGCGACGCGACGGGAAAGGTCGGTGTTCCCTTCTTGGCTGCGGCGAGGCCGAGCTTCGGATTATACGCCGCGTTGCCTTCGTCGTAGAAAAAATAGATCCCCGGCTTGGCAAAGGTGGCCGTCTTGCTCTTCCCGGCCGCGAGATCGAGCTTCGGCACGCCGGCCCCCTTGACGACCACCGCGTGCGCGCCGGTGTCGCTGTTGGTCCAGGTCACCTTTCCTCCGGCCCGCACCACGGCGATGTCTGGCGCGTAGGCCCCCCTAGAGAGCCTGACGGTCGCCGAAGGCGCTCCCGTGAACCCCGGTCCCTTGACCACGATCAGCCCTTCCATGGCGAGTGGATACAAATCGGATTCCTTGCGGGCCACGACCCGGTGGAGCGTGGCGTTATAGGTCGCATGGTCCAGGCAGTAGTACACGTACACACCCGGTTTGGTGAACTTGAACGATGTCGACTTCCCCGCGTAGTTGGCGAGCGTAAACGCCTCCGGATCGCCGGGCACGCTGACAGTGACATGCGGATCGCTGTCCTTGTTGATCCAGGTCACGGTCTGTCCCGCCTCGATCGTAATGGCCGCTGGGGCATACATATCAGCAGGGATCGTCACCGTCGCCCCGGCGGCCTGGACAGGAGTAGTGGGCGCGCTAACACTGAACCCCAAGGCGGCTCCTCCAATCGCCACCACCGCGAGCACTACCAGGTGGTCATGCCGCATCTTCCCCCCCTTTTTCGAAATCGTCCTCTGCGGCTGGATCCCGCCGGGGCTGTACCGAACCATCGTGTGGCAACTGCCACGTTAATGCCCTCACGATACTGCGGGTTCCCCCTACTGGTTTGCCCGACAACGTCTCGTGGGTCGTGGACGCCTGTGATCTTGACACAAGGATATAGACGCCACAAGGTGGCCGGGCTATCGGTTGGAGAATCGATTCACAGCCACCGCGACCTGTTCCTGCTATATTGTTGTTACAGTCGCCGCAGCTGTAGTTTCCATCTCATTCACCCTCTCCCCCTGATTCCCCAGGAGTAACCTGGTTCAACGGGTTTCGTAGAAAGAATCAGAGGTTGCCTATTTGACTGCCAGGCCGGATACCTGCGTGTCTGATCACCTCGATTCAAAGTTCCGAACGGAGGCCGACCCAACCCGATATCACGCACGTTTACTGTTCCGGCCGCGTCCGCTTGCAGCGCGCAAGGGATGTCGGTCCGAATCCGATCTATGGTGCGCTCCGAGCAGCAGTGATCCTGACCAACTCCAAACCCGGTTGCGTCGGCCGGACTGTCCGAGCGCCGCCCCTGCGTGCCCTCGTTCTGGGCTATGCGACCAGCACCCGTCTTACTGGTATTGAAAGTAGCGGGCTCCCGCTACCAGTTAAACGAAGGCCTGGGACGCCCGGAACGCTTGATTATCAAGCATTCCGGGCTCCCGGCTTTTCTGGGGCGTACAAAGGCGTGCGTGCAAGGCATGAAGTAAACAAACCAGATTCCTACAGTCTATGAAGCAGACTGTCTGAGGTTAAGAGTTCCGAGAGAAGGCAGATCTGTGAGCAACCTACCAACCGGGGTAAGCGAGTATGATGCGATTGCAAGAGCTTTTGTCAAATGGTGTGGAAATTCTCAAGCGGCGGCCCCTCGCTTCGATGCCTTCGTGACTTCAATCCCGTTCACGAACTGAATTCCATCCAGCACCTTGGCCACCAAATGCGACCCATCGAGTCGCCGCCAGCGGTGGCCCGCACGCTGGACTAATTGGAACACCAAGTACAGCCCCGCCCGCGCTGTCTGCATGCGGCGGGTGGCTCGAGTCCGCAACCGCACCTGGGCGAAGATCGACTCAATCGGATTGGACG